>SLED01000313.1 GCA_007124945.1 Salinibacteraceae bacterium
GGGGCTGCGGAGTGCGGCATCGCGTTTCCCGTGGGCGATTGTCTCCAGCGCTACCCTACTCAACGCCGGCCCAGATGTCCAGCGCCCGAACTCGGCTGGGACAAAAGCGTAATGCTCCCGCCCAATCGCAAAAGGCTCTGCCTTTTGGGTAAGTATTTTTGCAGATTCGATTGCGTCTGCGAAATCGTACTCACGGACCTCGTTGAAGTAGGCCGTGCTACAGTCGATCAATTCTTCAGCCACTTTGTCGCTGAGACTTTGCACGTGCGCATCGTCGTTCGTCAGCAGGTTCATTAGTGCTTCGATCTCTCGACCACACGTTTCGGCCAGGTGGAAACCAACTTCGTACGATTCTCCCGGCTCGAGAGCCCTTGTTTGCCCCGCCTCTTCGAGTAATTCCTCGATGCGTCGCATAGGCTCGGTAGTGAACAGCATTTTCACATGCCGTTGCACATCAAAAGCCGCATCTGAAAATGAAGAAAGAAACAACCTGGTTGTTTCGATCTCGGCCTGCTGGTCAGAGCGGACGATCCTGCTCAGTTCCTCCGCGAACCGGATTACTTCTCGGGTCGGATCGACGCTGTAGGTTTTCCCCACAACTCGGTCCGCAAACTCCGGATAGGCTGGGTGCGAAAGAACACTGACCGACTGTCGGACGAATTGCTGCAACGATTTCACGGAGCGCTTTTGGTCCGGGAGACCATCCTGGCCGCTCAGAATGTAAGCGAGTAAGGCGCAATTGCGATAATTTGATAATGTTTTAGCAGCAAGGGGCTTGCCGGCGATGGAACGCGCTAGAAGCGCAAGGGCTTTTGTGTGATCACCTGAGCCGAGGACGTCTATCACCAGCTCGTCAACACTGTTCCATTGCCAAAACCAAAAGTTTGCGAAGTGGAGTTTCCGATCCGGTAATTCAAGCCTTTGGGCTGCTTGATCGATGGACTCCAACGTCCTTTCCAATGGTGAGAGGAAAGGTAGGTCGGTATTATAGTCACGAGATTTCCCGAACTCAGCATAAGTGGCGAGATCGTTGACACGTTTCGCGATGTCGCGGTCTGTGGCTGTTACCGGTAGTCCGAGAACTCGAAAGGGATTTTCGTGGATAATTTTTAATGATCTTAGGCCAAGTTGAGTCATGGGGGGGGTAGCCTGGCTCGGGTTATTGATGACCTGCTGTAAATGGGGCGGGTTGGATTGGTTGTTTTCTAATGGGATCATAATGATTATGTCCTGCCAAGAGAGCAATCGGGAGGCTAAGAAATCCGATCGCCTTCACGGCAATATCCCTTCACCCAAGGGGTCTGTCAACTCCCAACGGAAGGCCCTTCAGAGGGGCGGGGGCAGCCCATATGCCCGAATTCGTCCCGAGAGGGGCGGCGCAGCGGAGGTTCCGTTGGGCGATGGGTGTGTTTGCGTGAAGCGGGCAACGAGGGTGCGCAGCAGCCCGTCGGTGGACTGTTTTACAAGACACTCACCGGTCGTACTCGTACTCCAGCGCGGGCGAGGCGCAGGGTTCGCACGCGGAGGCTGCATCGTCAGCGACGGCATTCTGCGTAGCGTCTCCCTACCACTCCGGCGCGGTCTGTGCTTGATGCCATGCAGAGCGGGATGGCGAGTTTGCGCGTGCGGTGGATGGCGGCGATTCGCCGGGTGCGTCGGCTTACCGTTCGAAGGGTAACACGCAGCCGTCCTTGGCGACTGGCCGGTTTGGGCCGATCACTGCCACTACCGGCCGTCAGTGTCTCGAGCCGACCCAGAACCGCCACCCAGCGGGTTTGGGTGAGTGGCTCAAGTTGCACTTGAAGCCGACGTTCAGACCGTTCCGCGGGGCCGACAGCGAGACCTGCGCGGCTATGCGATCGACCTCGTCGCGAACAGCGTCGATGATATTGGCATGGCGTAACGCGCGTCCTTCGGCGGCGACTCCTGCGTCGATTGTAAGCGCTGTCTGCCTGACTGTTTTCCGCTTGTTCGCCAGCCTTGGGAAATCGGGACGGCGGCGGGAATCGTGGATCCACTGAGTCGGTTGTCAAAAGCTATCGAGTGCTCAGTGCCTGGACGGACGGATGGTCGTAAGCGACTTTGCGGTGGGCTTTGCAAAACACTTGTTCTGTTTTGCGCCTACCGCTTAAACACGTGTTCCCGATGCCAGCCGAGATACCCTGGGTGAGGCCGGAATGCCGGGTGCTCGGGAGCCAGGATCTTGCGCTCTGGCCGGATGAGCCTGTCCATGGTGTCCGGAAGGCCGTGTGGTGAGGTCAGAATGCTGCCGTCGTCGCCGAAGCTGATCAATCCCCGATCAAACATCCAGTGAACTGTGCCAGACAGGGCGATGCCGTTCCTGACGGTATCCGGACCGTTATTCTCGACAGGCATGATGTGGGCAGCCTGGACTTCCGGGCGGCCGCCGCCATTGACCAGGCGCAGGCCGGAGACGGCACAGCGCAGATCGTAGGCTTGGCGGACCAGACGTCGGAAGGCTGGATCGCGGACCTTGCGGTTGAGGAAGGTTTCAACCCTGGTCCGCTCGGGCAGTTCGGCGACGCGTTCCTCGACTTCCTCGTCGAACAGATTGCTGGCGATTCCTGCCTGGAGGATGGTCCAGTATTCATCATCGGGCAGGCCACGTACGGCTCGGCCGAATGCGCCTTTGTTCGTTCCGCCGTCTGGGCGTTGCAGGATGGACTCGTAGTACTGCGCACCCTCACGGAAGGGAACGGGATTGGGGAATTCGAGGTAACCTTGAATATCGGCATAGAAGTGATCAGGGA
>SLED01000251.1 GCA_007124945.1 Salinibacteraceae bacterium
AGCGGCACCCTCCGGAAAAGCCCGTTGGGCAAGAGTTGTGCAGTCTTGTGCACAACATGGTATGTTTGGGCACAACGCCGCACGTGCGGCAAAAGCGCAGAAACGAAAAAAGCCCCACCTCCCACGAAGGGAAGCAGGGCTTTGAGCGTGCCCGGGAGGACTCGAACCCCCGACCTGCTGATCCGTAGTCAGCCGCTCTAATCCAACTGAGCTACGGGCACGTGTTGCTCGAAATAGGGCAACTAATGTACCCCCGATAGGATTCCGTCGCAAATAAAGATGCGGTTAATCCGCACTTGAAAACGTTTGCTCCCTGTTTAGGAAGTAGAAATGATCGGTGGGGCCGTGACCCTGCCCGAGCGCAAGCCCGTGACGAATGGCTTCCGTTACGTACGCCTTCGCCTCTTCGATAGCCTCCGGAAGCCTCCGCCCTCGGGCCAGTTGGGCGGCAATGGCAGACGCATACGTGCATCCCGTGCCGTGCGTATGCCGGGTCTCTACGCGGGGCGCGGTAAACGTGTGAAAGGACGAACCATCAAACAGCACGTCCACAGCTTCCGAACTTCCCTTGAGGTGCCCGCCCTTCACCAGAACAGCTTCCGGCCCCATGGCGTGAATGGCCGTTGCAGCATCACGGGCTTCCTCTACTGTGGATATCTTGAGGCCCGCAATACGGGCTGCCTCATGCGTGTTCGGCGTCACAAGCGTTGCCAGGGGAAGCAGCTGCTCCTTCATCATTTCGATAGCATCAACCTGAAGGAGGGTATGCCCCGACTTGGAGATCATGACCGGATCTACCACCAGCGGCCGAAAGTCATGGGCCTCTACCTTCTCTGCCACCAGTTTTACAATCTCTGACGAAAACAACATCCCCGTTTTGACAGCAGCGGGAAACAGGTCATCGGCAATCACATCGATCTGCGCAGCGATGTGCTCCAGCGGAAACGTGTGGATGTCCGCCACCGTCTGGGTATTCTGCGCTGTGGAAGCCACGATCACGGAGGCTGCAAAAACACCGTTGGCCTGCATCGACTTGATATCAGCCTGGATACCGGCTCCTCCCCCGGAGTCACTTGAGGCGATGGTAAGCGCGATCGGAAGCGTAGACATGGCAGCAGCTTAACTGGTTGATGGATCGATTGCTGAACTTAGTGCTCTCAGATAGTCAACCGTTGCAGCCGCGGGATCCGCTGCGCGCATGATGCCTGAGAGTACGGCGACGCCGTACGCACCTGCATCGAGGCAGGTTGCAATCCGCTGCGAGCTAACGCCGCCCAGCGCATACACCGGAATATCTATCCCGCGCGTCTCGTGCAGCACAGCACTCCCGAGACCCGGATGATCGGGTTTGGAGGTAGTCGGGAAGATCGGGCTCAGGAATACGTACGACGCTCCAGCCTCATACGCTGCCTGAACCTCCTCAGCCATGTGGCACGAGTACCCGATCTGGGCGCCCGGCCCGAGTTGCAGCCGCGCCTCTTCCACAGACGGCCCCCGCCGCCCGGTGTGGAATCCGGTTGCGAGCTGCGTTGCCACCTCCAGCCGTGCGTTTACTGAGACCAGCGGCGTCTGCCCTATCTTACGGAGACGCGCCGTCGTCTCTGAAGCCATCTGACGAAATTCCGCATCGGGCGCCTCGTGGTCGCGGAGATGGATCCAGGGTGCGCCGGCTCCGGCCGCCTGAAAAAGGGCCTTCTGTGAGCCCGCCCGGGTAAACCGGTCGGCAATAAGCACCAACCGAGGCAACGATCCCGCGGACACATGCTCCGGGGCCCCCATTTCTACGAATCGATCATTCCGGTAGTGGGCGAGGAGGCCTGCGCGTACAGGCGGCGGGGGATGCGACCGGCACGGTGCGCAAGCCGGCCTGCCACCACAGCATGCCGGATCGCGCGGGCCATCAGTACGGGGTGCTTCGCCTTCGACACTGCAGTGTTGAGAAGTACGCCATCGTACCCCAGCTCCATCGCATGCACGGCATCGCTGGCCGTGCCGATACCGGCATCCACGAGCAAAGGTGTATCATCGATGAGCTCGCGAATGAGCCGGAGATTGTACGGGTTGACAAGCCCCATTCCGCTCCCGATGGGTGAGCCGAGAGGCATCACCGCCGCGCATCCCATTGCGGCAAGCTTCTGACACGTAATTGGATCGTCGTTGGCATAGGCCAACACGTCAAACCCATCATCGACCAGTTCCTTGGCGGCTTTGAGCAGCTGCTCGACGTCGGGGATGAGCGTTTCATCATCACCGATCACCTCAAGCTTGATTAGATTGGTGCCAAGGGCTTCTCGGGCGAGTTGGGCTACGAGCACGGCCTCGCGTGCGGTGTAACAGCCGGCGGTGTTGGGAAGAAGTCTGTAACCGTGGCGCTGCAGCAGCTCCAGCAGGCTCTCCTCCGAATCGTCCCGCACATTGACACGCCGGATGGCCACCGTGACCATCTCCGTGCCCGACGCTTCCATCGCATCCAGCATCACTTGCGGATTTGGATACCCGCTCGTCCCCAGGAGCACGCGCGAGCCGAGCTCCTCTCCCGCAATCGTCAGCGGGGCATCAGAACGATCTAGCTGCGTTACACCATTGCCGGACATACGGAAGGGGCCTCAATCAAACAAAAAAATACTGCGCACACGGACTTAGCCTCCCTGAGACGCAGTTACGATTTCCACGGCATCGCCTTCAGATACAGCAGTAGAATCCCAGGCCTCCCTGCGCACCACCTCGGCGTTTAGCGCCACA
>SLED01000086.1 GCA_007124945.1 Salinibacteraceae bacterium
CCGAATCTGCGTCGACAATGAAGCCGTCGCGAATGGCCAGCTGGTCGGGCTCGTCAATCGCGGCAGTGGTGATATTGACCCGTTGGACCTGCTCGAAGACGATGGTCTGGGCCTGAAGGCACGCACAGGAAGTGGCGGCGATCATCAATGGGATGAGGCGGTGCAGCATGGCTTGCTCCTGGAGTTCGGAACGGACTCCAGATTAGACTATCCCGACCAGGTTGCGCAATCGGTGTGCATGAGGGCGAGCAAACGGGTGCCGGCAGCATTTTTCGCTCTTGCCAGCTATCATGATCCTGCCCAACAAGGGAGAACTTGAGATGAACAACATGGACAAGGCTCGGGTGCGTGCCATCGGTGGTGTTTTCTTCCGCAGCCCGGACCCGGAGAAGACCCGGGAATGGTACAGCCGCCACCTGGGTCTGCAAGTCGATGCCTACGGTACCAACTTCGCCTGGCGAGATCATGACGCCCCCGAGCATATTGGCCATACCCAGTGGAGTCCCATGCCCGAATCGACCGATTATCTCGGCGACCGCGGGCAACAGTTCATGGTCAATTACCGGGTTGACGATCTGGACGGATTACTCGACGCACTGCGCAAATCGGGCGTGGAAATCGTCGGCGAAATCCAGGAGGAACCCTATGGCCGCTTTGTCCATGTGATCGACAACGATGGCCGGCGCGTCGAACTGTGGGAGCCCAACGACGAGGAATATCGGAAAATCGTCGATGGGGTAACCCGCTGATTCACTGCTTCCGGTAGACCTCGGCGCCGGTTTCGCGAAATTCCTTCGCCTTCTCTTCCATGCCCGCCTCGACCGCCTGGCTGGTGTCGATGCCGTGTTTCTCGGCATACTCGCGCACGTCCTGGGTGATCTTCATCGAGCAGAACTTCGGTCCGCACATCGAGCAGAAGTGAGCCACCTTGTGGGCGTCCTTGGGCAGTGTCTGGTCGTGGTACTCGCGCGCCCGGGCCGGGTCCAATCCTAAGTTGAACTGGTCTTCCCAGCGGAATTCGAAGCGCGCCTTCGACAGTGCGTTGTCACGAATCTGTGCGCCCGGATGCCCCTTGGCCAGATCGGACGCGTGGGCGGCGATCTTGTAAGTGACCAGGCCTTCGCGCACATCGTGCTTGTCCGGAAGTCCAAGGTGCTCCTTCGGCGTCACGTAGCAGAGCATGGCCGTGCCGTGCCAGCCGATGTTGGCCGCGCCGATACCGGAGGTGATATGGTCGTAGCCGGGTGCGATGTCGGTGACCAGCGGTCCAAGCGTGTAGAACGGCGCCTCGTGGCAGTGCTTGAGCTCCTCGGTCATGTTTTCCTTGACCAGGTGAAGCGGCACATGGCCCGGGCCTTCGATCATGACCTGGCAATCCCGTTCCCAGGCAATTTTTGTCAGCTCCCCAAGGGTTCTGAGTTCAGCCATCTGCGCCTCGTCGTTGGCGTCGGCGATGGAACCGGGGCGCAACCCGTCGCCCAGCGAGAAGCTGACATCGTAGGCGGCCATGATCTCGCAGATCTCGGCGAAGTGCTCGTAGAGGAAACTTTCGCGGTGATGCGCCAGGCACCACTTGGCCATGATCGAGCCGCCCCTGGAGACGATGCCGGTGACGCGTTTGGCCGTCAACGGCACAAACGGCAGGCGCACGCCGGCATGAATGGTGAAGTAGTCCACCCCTTGTTCTGCCTGCTCGATGAGTGTGTCGCGGAACAGCTCCCAGGTCAGATCCTCGGGGGTTCCGTCGACCTTCTCCAGCGCCTGGTAGATCGGCACCGTGCCGATCGGGACCGGTGAATTGCGGATGATCCATTCGCGCGTCTGGTGAATGTGCTTGCCGGTAGACAGATCCATGACCGTGTCGGCGCCGAAGCGCAGTGACCAGACCAGCTTCTCGACCTCGTCGGTAATCGACGACCTGACCGCCGAGTTGCCGATGTTGGCGTTGACCTTGACCCGGAAATTGCGACCGATGATCATCGGTTCGGCCTCGGGGTGGTTGATGTTGGCCGGAATGATGGCGCGGCCGGCGGCGATCTCGTTTCTGACGAACTCGGGTGTGACGATCTCGGGCAGGTTGGCGCCCTGGGGCTGGCCCTTGTGGCGCCGCATCAGGCCGGCGGCCGCGTAGGCCTCCTTCAATTGATCGAGCCCGGCGTTCTCGCGAATGGCGACGTATTCCATCTCCGGCGTGATGATGCCTTGGCGGGCGTAGTGCATCTGGCTGACATTCTTCCCGGCTTTTGCCCGACGCGGTTTTCCGAGATGCGGAAATTTCAGTTCCGGCGGAGTTTGCGCTTCCTGTTCACGCGCGAAGGTCGAGGACTTGCCTTCGAGCGCCTCGGTATCGGCGCGCTCATCGATCCAGGGCCGGCGCACCGGCTTCATGCCCTGGGCCGGATCCGGATGCTCGTCCGGGTCGATATACGGTGCGGCCGTCTCGTAGACATAAATCGGCGGATTGGGCTGTACGCCGAACGTGGCCGGCGTGTCGTGCTGGCGAATTTCGCGCATCGGCACCTGAATATCGGACCGCGATCCGGGCAGATGCACGATGCGAGAACCCGGCCAGGGTTTGAGCAGGTCATCGTCGAGTCGACGGGCGATTTCAGAGGCGGGATTGGATGGGGAGTTCGACATCGTTTTTTGGGCTGAGTGAATCGTAATGGAATGGTAGCACTACGAGCACGGGGGTCAGGGGTCAGGTTTCAGGGTTCAGGGTTCAG
>SLED01000334.1 GCA_007124945.1 Salinibacteraceae bacterium
CCAACATCGTCACGCGGTATCCTCAGCCATAGCTAATTCCTGCTTCTGAACGTCTGATTCCTCCTGTTCATCGGGATGATCAGCGCTGCCCTCAGGGATCTTATAATCCAGCTCCTCAAGCGGTGTCTGAAGCACTTCCTTCAGGCGCTTGCTCGGCTTGAAATGCGTTTTACGGCGGCTCGGTATGAATACCGTTTGGTTGGTTTGAGGATTGCGGGCCTTCGGCTTAGCTTTTGTTTTCTTAACTTCGAAAACACCAAAATCGCGCAGCTCAATGCGAAGTTCTGGATCCGCCTCAAGAAGCAGATCACCGAGAGCCGTAATTACAGCTTTCACCCATGGCTCACTCTTGTAAATGGGCTCATCCATGAGTTCGGCTACACGACGCGACACATCTTTTTTCGTGAGGGTTTCAGGTCGTCCGTTCATTCGGTCACTCTCCGGGATTTGATAATTGCTAACGATAGGGGAACGGCTCAGAAATAAGCCGTGAGGGGGGTATCGTCACGAGCCGTAATGAAATGATCGACGGCGATCATAACTATGCGCTCGTGAGCCTACTTAATTTCTTAAAACTACATGGGTTACCACTACACGTGCGAAGCGAAAGTACGAAAAAAAGTCGCCCTCTTGCAAGAAAAGAGCGACAAGGCTACAGTGAACTCGCTCCTACTCTTCCATGCGGTACACGCCGTGGATCCCATTCAGACGTTTGATGCGCTCTATAAGACGGCGCAGATGTGCAACGTCGTTTACATATAGGACGATCGTGCCCTCAAAAATACCGTCTTCCGAGTCGATGGTAATGGACCGGATGTTAGTTTTGAGGTTGCGAGAGATTACGGTTGTAATATCACTTACGATGCCAACTCTATCCTCACCCATTATCCGGAGCGCCGCCACGAACTGGACGTCTTTTTGACGGCTCCACTCTACCGGTACAATTCGTTCTGCCCGGTTGATGAGCAAATCTGAGGCGTTGCTGCAATTTACCCGGTGGATTTTAATCTTGCCGGTCCTGCTCGTATAACCGAACACTTCGTCGCCGGGGATAGGGTTGCAGCAGCTCGCATATTCCGTAGCGATGTCGGTGTGCAACTCTCCATCGATCTTGAGCGCCGGTTGACCGGTGGACTGGGCTGTGCTAAGAAACCGATCGTAATCGAGCTGGGCGGCTTCCTCTTCAGCCGTTTCCGCATCAATAGGCTCTGAAGGGGTGTTGTCCTTTATCGAAGTGATGAGCGCATCCGCATCAAAGAGACCGGTCCCGATCTCATAAAACATCTGTTGAATGTTCGGAAATTTGAACTCCGACACATACTGATGCAGATCCTGCTCGTCGATCTCAATATTGTTACGCCTGCATTTCTTCGCCCACACCTCTCGGCCGTGGTCGATGGTCTGGCGTCGCTTTTCGTTAATCCAGTGCCGAACGCGGCTCCGCGCCTTATGCGTGACCACGAAATTCATCCAATCAGGGTTGGGCGTCCGCTTCTTAGAGGTGATGATCTCCACCTGGTCTCCGCTACGCAACTTGTGCGACAGCGGTACCATTTTGCCATTCACCTTGGCACCAATACACTGGTGGCCAACCTCGGTGTGCACCTGATAGGCGAAGTCGACGGGCGTAGCGCCCACCGGTAGCGTAAGGAGGTCACCCTGTGGCGTAAAGACGTAAATCTCCTCGTCATACAGGTTCAGCCGGAATTCCTCCACGAACTCCGTAGCCTGATCCGGGCGCGGATTCTCCAGCAGGTCGCGCACCCACGAGAGAAACTGCTCCATTTCCTCGTCACTGGTGGCCTCTCCTTCCTTGTACTTCCAGTGCGCCGCTACGCCACGCTCGGCAATCTCGTGCATCTCTTGCGTTCGTATCTGCACCTCAACCCGGCGCCCGTTCGAATCGAGTACGGTGGTGTGCAGGCTCTGGTAGCCGTTTGATTTCGGGACGGAGATGAAGTCACGAAATCGCTCCGGCAGTGGTTTGTACAGGTCGGTGATTATCGAGTAAACGCGCCAACAGTCCTCCTTCCCCTTCTTTCCATCAGCCTGCAATATAATTCGGATCGCAAAGATGTCGTAGATCTCGTCCAGGTCCTTTTCCTGACGCTTCATCTTGCGATGGATGGAGTAAAGGTGTTTCGAGCGCCCGTACACCTCAAACTCGAACCCATCCTGCTCAAGCCGTTCGCGGATTGGATCAATGAACGATTCAATATATGCAGCGCGCTCCTGGCTTCCGGCTTCAAGCCCTGCGGCAATCTTTTGATAGGCCTCGGGTTCAAGGATCTTGAAGGAGAGGTCTTCCAGCTCCCGCTTCAGCGGGAACAGTCCAAACCGGTGCGCTAGCGGAGCAAAAAGATCTCGCGTCTCGGTGGCTTTCTTGATCTGCTTCTCCCTCGGAAGCGGCTCCAGCGTACGCATATTATGAAGCCGGTCTGCAAACTTCACCAGCATCACCCGGATGTCCTGCGCCATCGACAGCATCAGCTTCCGCACGTTCTCCGCCTGACCAAGCGTCCGGCTCTCGAACACATCGCTAATTTTCGTAACACCGTCAATCAGCAAGGCAAGCTGCGGGCCGAACTCCTCCTGGATGAACTCGAGCGAGAATTCCGTATCCTCCACCACATCGTGCAGCAGCGCCGCCGCAACGGTTAGATCGTCGAAGCCGATATCGCGCGCAACGATCTTAGCTACCTGTA
>SLED01000236.1 GCA_007124945.1 Salinibacteraceae bacterium
CAGAGGTAAGGTCATCGGGTGAGTCAAGAATAAATACGAGCGCGAGATAGAGAAGAATAAACGTCCCGGACGAGAAGATGGTACCAGCTACGAAGATGATGCGGACCAGCGTCGCATCGATATTGAAGTACTCAGCCAGCCCGCCACACACGCCGGAGATCTTCTTGTTGTACCGGGATTTGGTTAGCTTGCTTGACTTCTCGTCGTGTTTGCCCTTGAGATGGCTCTTGAGGGCGCGCCGGAGCGACTTCTCATCCTCTGGGGTGGCATCGATTTCCCTATCTTGCACCATCTTTTTCTCTTTGCGCTCGGGTCGCCACGATAGGACGCCGAAGCCCACCAGAATGATGAGAATGCCCGCTACCACCGGCAGCATATTGGCCAGCATAGTGAGATCAACGCCCTGCCAAACCCCCATCTGCTGAAACAGGTAGCCGATGCCCACTGCGATGAGCGAAAGACCGGCAATCGTGGGGAGGTTAAACAAGCTTCCGCCATCGTCGACGTCCGGCTCAAACAGTAGATCCTCCAGCTCGCGGTCAGACAGCCGGTCTACATCAGCGGAGGAGAGCTCCCCACTCTCGACAGAGCGGCGGAGGCGGTCCAACTGGTCGGAGCGATGTTTTTCTCGAGAACTCATAGCGGTAGGCAGGTTTTTGTTGCTTGGATGCTACGAGTGATGCCAGATATTTGTTACGTCCATATTCACAACTTGTCACATAAACGGGTGCTTTTTTATCTGTGAGGAGTAAGCCGCCGTGACTCTGTAAGGATTATGTCGAGAGGCGCGTCATGAGCTTCATGTGGTATGCTCTCGGTCAGCGCGTAGGTGGGCAGGAGGCATAGACTCGTCGCATCGGTCAGCTTGAGTAACTCATCGTAATAGCCCTTTCCATAGCCGACGCGATAGCCCTGCGCATCAGCGCAAAGGCCCGGTACAATCACCAGATCAATCGCGTCGAAGGGCACCTGCTGCCCGCCTGCAGGCTCCCATACGTTCCACTGATTGGGTAGCAGCACGGTTGTAGGCTCCAGTTCGATCTGATGCATCCGGGGCTCAGGCGCAGGCGTGTCGGAGGCTACGGATTCAAAGTTCGTGACCACCGGCAGGGCAACGCGCTTGTTGGCGTCGAGCAGGGCACGGATTAGCGGGCGTGTGTCCAGTTCACGCTTATCCAGCAATGGCCAGTAACAGTGAACGACGGTGGCGTCCCGAATCTGACTATCACGGATGGCCCGATCTGTAATGCGTTGCGAGATATCGGCCCAACGCTGTCGGGGCATGTTTGCACGAAGGTCACGAAACCGTGAACGCAGCTCGGCTTTTGTGGAAGGCTCTGTTTTCGGCAACGTGCGGATTGCAGATTCATTTTGGAGGGGACATTCTACACGGCGCGGCGCTACAAAAGATCAGAAACAATCACACACCATGTCTGCTGATACCAATCGCCTGGAGGAATTCACCGCCTACCGGGAGCGGATGAACGACCGGATTCTGGATTCAGGTACGCACCTCGGGATAAAGCGCTTTTTTAACCTCGATACAGCAGCCTATCGGGATGGAGCGCTCGATGCGGCTACGAAAGAGCTGCTTGGCCTGGTGGCATCTATGGTTTTGCGATGCAATGATTGTATCGATTACCACTTGCTGCAATGTGTGGAAGCCGGGTACACCGACGAGGAATTGGAGGATGCTATGAATGTAGCGCTTGTTGTGGGAGGGTCCATTGTGATTCCACATCTACGGCATGCCGTAGAGACGCTCGATCTGGTGCGAGAGCGTGAAGAATCTACGGAATAGTATGGCCGCTCCTGCAGCGTAGGATCATGCAATTGCCGTTGTCGTGCTTATGCATTGCCATTTTGCCGGTTCTGTTTGCATCTGTACCGGTATCACTCCACAAATTGTTATCCAAGCGATAGTGCTTCTTTATGTTTGAAAGTCTATCCGACAAAATAGAAGGCGCGATAAAGAACGTCACCGGTCAGGGGCGTATTAACGAGCTGAACATCGCCGCCACCATGCGCGAAATCCGGCGCGCGCTGTTGGATGCAGACGTGAACTACCAGGTTGCCCGCGACTTCACCGATCGCGTAAAAGAGCAGGCGACCGGGGAGGAAGTGCTTAACTCGGTAACGCCGGGGCAGCAGCTGGTCAAGATCGTGCACGATGAGCTCACGGAGCTTCTCGGGGGGGAGCATGTAGCGATCAATGAGCCTGATTACCCGCCCACCGTGATACTTGTGGCCGGGCTTCAGGGATCTGGCAAAACCACCTTTTGTGCCAAGCTTGCGCGCCACTATCGCCGGCAGGGGCGCTCCCCGTTGCTTGCTGCGGCAGACGTGTACCGGCCCGCAGCTGTAAACCAGTTGCAGAAGCTGGCCAGCGAGATTGATGTGCCGGTGTACGCCTTAATGGAAGGCGACGAGCCGCTACAGGATGCCGTGCGAGTGGCATATGAAGCGGTGGAAGAGGCCCGGTCCAAGGCGCGTGACGTCGTCATTATCGATACCGCCGGCCGCATGCACGTCGACGAGAAGATGATGCAGGAGGTGTCGGAAATCCGCGACACCGTGGAGCCGCATGAGATCCTGTTTGTCGTCGACAGCATGACCGGACAGGATGCCGTCAATACGGCCAAAGAGTTCAACGAGCGCCTCAACTTCGACGGGGTGGTCCTGACGAAGCTCGACGGTGATACCCGCGGAGGCGCGGCGCTCTCCATTCGCTCGGTCGTCAACAAACCGATCAAGTTCGCCTCTACCGGTGAGACGCTTGATGCGCTCACCGAATTCTATCCGGACCGCATGTCGCAGCGCATTCTCGGCATGGGGGACATCGTCACTTTCGTAGAGAAGGCCCAGGAGGAGTTCGACGAGAAGAAGGCGGAGAAGCTGCGTCAGAAGATGCAGTCAGACGACTTCAACTTCGAGGATTTCTATCAGCAGCTGCAGCGCATCAAAAAGATGGGCTCGATGAAAGATCTGCTGGGCATGATCCCCGGAGTAGGCAAGAAAATACGTAACCTTGACGTCGACGATGACGCCTTTAAGCACATCGAGGCGATGATTCTTTCGATGACTATCGAAGAGCGGCTGAACCCGTCGGTTATTGACGGCAGCCGCCGCCGCCGCATATCGAAGGGGGCGGGGGTTGAGGTTCGCGACGTCAATCAGCTCCTGAAGCAGTTCAAGGAGATGAAGAAAATGATGAAGTCTATGTCCAAGCTGATGGGCAAAGGCCGAAAGATGGACATTCAGCAGATGCTCAATAATATGGATGTGGGCAAGATGGGTGGCAATCCGAAGCCGCCGTTTTAATTGCCACATACCCCATCAATCGAATACCATACTCACTTAACAGACAGAGATTCACGTGTCCGTACGACTGAGATTGCGACGCATGGGCCGCCGAAAGGTACCCGTTTTTGCTATTGTAGCCGCCGACAAGCGCCGAGCGCGCGATGGGCGCTACATTGAAGATGTAGGCCGCTACTATCCGCTGCAGGAGCCTGCGGAGGTAGAACTCAAGGAGGATCGGGTGTTGTACTGGTTGGAGCAGGGCGCGCAGCCCAGCGACACCGTACGCTCCATCCTGAGCAAGCGCGGCCTGATGCTGGCCCTGCACATGCGCCGGAAAGGATATTCCGAGCCGCAGATTGAAGAAGCAGTGACCGAGCACCGGGAGCGTCATGAAGAACGGGAGGCTTCCTCCATAGCCATGACCGAGGCCGAGCGGCGCAAGAAGGCGCTTGAAGAAGAGCGCGAGCGTATCGCCAAGCTGGAGGCGGAAGAAGCCGAACGCAAGCGCAAAGAAGAGGAAGAGCGCAAGCGGAAGGAAGCCGAGGCCAAGAAGAAGGCCGAGGAAGAAGCCAAAGCGAAAGCGGAGGCCGAAGCCGCCGAGGCAGAAGAAGAGAAAGGCGACGCCGCTGATGCCGAAGATGCTGAGGCCAAGGCCTCCGATGCCGACGCAGAAGCCGCTGATGCAGGGGATGCTGCCGAGGAGTCCGACTCCGACGAAGCAGACGCCAAAGCGAAAGCTGCTGATGCCGAGACCTCCGACGATGCGGAAGAAGCTGAAGAAGCCGACGCCGATGAAGAGGCGGACGAAGACGAGAAGGATAAATCCTGACCTCGCTTACGATGGCACGGCCTGACGCCGAAGCGCTCGTTCAGATGGGCCACGTACTACGCCCTCACGGCGTACGCGGCGAACTGAAGGTCGTACCTGACACCGACGATCCGCAACGCTTTGAGGATCTTGAGCAGCTTTTTATTGGGCGCTCGATAACGTCGGTTACGGCACACACGGTTCGTACCGTGCGCCATCAACAAACTAAGAAAGGCCCACTCGTCCTTATCCGGCTGGAGGGCATAGACGACCGGAACGCTGCCGAGCTGTTGAAGGGAGCGTTTGTGTATGCCTTGCTTGACGAGTTACCAGTCGCGGAAGACGAAGTGTTTTTGCACGACCTCGTCGGATGTGCCGTTGAAACAGATACCGGCCAGTCCATAGGCACCGTGCGCGACATACTCGAAACACCGGCGAACCCCGTTTACGTTGTTGCCCGGCCTGGAAAGGCAGATGCAATGATTCCGGGCGTTCCCGCGTTCATTGACGAATTGAATCCGGAAGACGGTCGAATTATTATTCGTCCGATTGAAGGGCTGCTTGATTAACGCAAGACGGTTACCCGTGCGCATCGACATCATCACAGCACTGCCGCAGATTGTGGAGGGTCCGCTTGATCAAAGCATCCTCCACCGCGCCCAGGAGAAAGGCCTGGCCGAGGTGCACGTGCATGATCTGCGCGCGTTCACGACGGATAAGCATCGGCAGGTGGATGATTACCCCTATGGTGGTGGTGCTGGCATGGTGTTAAAGCCGGAGCCAATCTTTGCCGCCGTAGAGTACATCGCGGAGGAGGCTGAAGGAGAGCCCGATGAAATTATCTTCTTGACCCCCGACGGTGACGTGTTCGACCAGCCTATGGCGAACACGCTCTCGCTGAAAAATCACCTGGTCCTGATTGCAGGGCATTACAAGGGAATCGACCAGCGGGTGCGCGATGTCCTCGTCACGCGCGAGATCTCCATAGGAGATTACGTTCTTAGCGGAGGCGAACTTCCCGCACTTGTGCTGGTTGACGCCGTCGTGCGGCTTGTACCTGGGGTGCTCGGCGACGCACAGTCTGCGCTTAGTGACTCGTTTCAAGAGGACCTGCTCGACGCCCCGACATACACACGCCCGGCTATTTTTAGAGGGATGGAGGTACCATCGGTGCTTCGCTCTGGCGATCACAGCCGAATCGCGGAGTGGCGTGAAAAAGAGCGCCGTCGCAAAACCACGCGCCGTCGCCCGGATTTACTTCAAGATTCTGATACATAAATACATAACTCACTGTGACGCCCCGCGCGTCCACCCGGTTGATCGCAACCTGGTGCCCGTTTCACATAGTAAACTAACACAATTTAGTCATGGCTACTGATCTAATGAAACTGGTCGAAGCAACGCAATTTCGCGACGACCATCCCGAATTCGCGCCCGGTGATACCGTTACGGTCCACGTGCGCGTGGTGGAGGGCGACAAGGAGCGTATTCAGCTTTTCAAGGGCGTGGTAATACGCCGTCGGGGCTCCGGCTCAAACGAGACGTTTACAGTGCGGAAGGTATCCAGTGGTGTTGGTGTGGAACGGACGTTTCCGCTTCATTCGCCGCGTATTGCTGAGATTACGCGGGATCGCCAGGGGCATGTGCGTCGCTCGAAACTGTACTACCTGCGTGACCGCAAAGGGAAGTCTGCCCGCATTCGCGAGCGCATGCGCGACCAGTCGTAGCTGCTACGCGTAACCGCCGCTCTGCGACTGAGCGGCCCAACCCGCCGCCTCAATCTGGAGACGGCGGGTTTTTCTTGCTGTATCATTCACTCGCTTGCCCCATCATGAAGCTTGCGATCTGGGACTACCCGCCAGCCGAGTTTATGGTGTGCGCCCATGGAGAGGTTGCCACCAAGCTGGAGTTTAGCATTGCTCGTGCAGATATGCGTCAGTGTGCTGACCTGCTCACGACAGGGCAGGTTGATGTCGCGCTCGTTCCCACGCTGGTACCGCTGACAAACCCGGATACGGTTGACGTCCTCCCGGCAGTCGCGCTTTCGTCGTGGGCGTATCCGTACGCAAAAATCCTCCTAAGTGATGGGTTGCGCGGAATTGAGTCGGTTGCGTACGACCCTGCGTATCCCCAGGAGGCACTGCTTGCACGCATTATTCTGAAAGAGCACTACGGAAGCGTGCCAGAGTTTGTGGGCTACGAGGATGCAAGCATCGAAGAAATTGCTGCAGCCCAGGAGGAGGCGCGTCTCGTGATTGGGACGGAGGTTGCCACGCGTGAATACGATGAGCTTGCGCTGGATTTAGGACAGGAATGGTTCGAGCATGCACAATATCCTATGGTGTGGGGCGTGTTTGCTGTACGCAAGGGCAGTGCCACCCCTCAAATTGTACGATCGCTCCGGAATCTTGTGAAGGCCTCAGCTGAAAAACGCAAGCTCTGGATTCAGTCTCAGGAGACGCCGCCCGCTCTGCACGCGTTTTACAAAGATGCTCTGCGCGTCCGCCTGGACGACCTGGCTATCGCCAGTCTCACCGAATACCGACAGCATCTGTTTTATTACAACGTGGTGGATGAGGTACCGGAGATGCCTTTCTACTTCCTGCCGGATGAAGAGGAGAAAGATGACGGGAAGAGGCCGCTTATCTAACATTCAGCACAGCGGTTGATCGAGGGACGTTCACCCATACTACCCGAGCGCACATGAGCGGTATCAAAATCATAAGCAAGAATCGCAAGGCCCGGCACGAATACCGTATCGAGGAGACCCTCGAAGCGGGGATTGCGCTCAAAGGCACCGAGGTAAAGGCTCTTCGTGAGGGACGCGTTAATCTCGGGGAAGCCTACTGCGATGTGGAGGATGGGGAGATGTACCTCATCAACGCCCACATTGCGCCATACTCCCACGGAAATCAGCAAAACCACGAGCCGCGGCGCCGACGAAAGCTCCTGCTCCACAAGCACGAGATCCACAAATTCGATAAAGCCACTTCCCAAAAGGGCTACACCATCGTACCTCTAAAGATTTATTTTAAGCGTGGTGTAGCAAAACTTGAGATCGGTATTGGAAAAGGTAAGAAGCTCCACGATAAGCGCGAGGACATTGCTGAGCGCGACACCAAGCGGCGGATGGAGCAGCAGATAAGCAAGTTTAACCGCCGGTAAGATTTTCGTACGACGTGCAACCATCAAGCTATCATGGCCACATTTCCTTCCGTTGAAGAGCAGCTCAAGCAGATCCGCCGTGGGGTAGAAGAAATTATCCCGGAAGATGCACTCACGGAGAAACTGAAGAAATCAAAAGAGACCGGAGAGCCGCTTACGGTGAAGCTGGGATGCGACCCGAGTCGGCCTGATCTGCACCTCGGCCACGCAGTTGTGCTGCGTAAGCTCCGTCAGTTTCAGGATCTTGGTCACCAGGCTGTGCTCATCATCGGCGACTTCACTGGCATGATCGGGGATCCGAGCGGCCGATCAAAAACGCGGCAACCGCTCACGTTCGAGGAGACGAGGAAGAACGGCCAGACCTACTTCGAACAGGCCTCCAAAATACTGGATGCAGACAAGACCCGGATCGTTTACAATTCTGAGTGGCTCGAGAAGATGTCATTCAGTGACGTGATAGATCTTGCAGGCCAGTACACGGTGGCCCGGATGCTGGAGCGAGACGACTTTGAGGATCGCTACAAAGCTGGCGCTCCTATCGGAGTGCACGAATTCCTGTATCCGCTTGCGCAGGCGCAGGACTCGGTAGCCATCGAGTCAGACATTGAGCTTGGCGGAACGGATCAGCGGTTCAACCTGCTGGTGGGGCGCTCCGTGCAACAGGCGCGAGGTCAGGATCCACAGGTGTGCATCTTGCTGCCTCTGCTTGAGGGCACGAAGGGGGGTGAAAAGATGTCCAAGTCGCTGGATAACTACATAGGCATTGATGAGGCGCCCGAGGAGATGTACGGGAAGGCGCTATCAATTCCGGATAAGCTCATCTACCGCTACTTTGAGCTGGCAACCGATGTGCCCACGGCCGACCTGGATAAGATTCACTCGTTTGCGCAGGATAATCCGCGAGACGCCAAGCATCGGCTTGCTCATACTATTGTGGCGATGTACCACGGGGAAGAAGCGGCAGACGCAGCCCGTGATCATTTCCAGAAGACGGTGATTGAGGGTGAGATGCCGGATGACATCGAGGTCGTGAAGCCAACACCGGATAAGGATTCGAGCATCGGGTTATTGAATCTGATGTCGCAGGCGGGTCTCACGCAGTCGAACAGTGAAGCCCGGCGCCTGATCAAGCAGAATGCCGTTTCAATCGATGGCGCGAAAGTGCAGAACTGGAAGCGCACGATCGACCTGTCCACAGAGCCGCCCTTCGTGCTGCAGGTCGGCAAGCGGCGTTACGTGCGTGTTGAGTGGGATGGGTGATGCACCCGTGGTGTACAGGCACCGCTTTTGGGTTGAGACTACTCGGACTTGCGGATTCTCCAAACCCAACGGGCGTGGCGGCGTAGGGTCGCACAGCACCGCGGTAAGTCATCACTTTGCTGTTCGGTAGTAGGGTTGTATTCTACCCCCGCAATCCTGTACCTTCCATTGAATCGCTGAACCCGTTATTGCACGTATCCCATGTCGCTCATAGAAACGGTCCCACTTCACGAAACGACGCGTGAGCGCTATCTCAACTACGCATTATCCGTTATTACAAGCCGCGCGCTGCCCGATATTCGCGATGGGCTGAAGCCGGTGCAGCGGCGCATCCTTTATGCGATGTTCGCCAACCTGCGACTCTACCCGGACGGGCGCTTCCGGAAGAGCGCGACGGTGGTGGGCGAGGTGATGGGTAAGTACCACCCGCACGGCGACTCCGCCATCTACGATGCGATGGTGCGTATGGCGCAGGACTTCTCGCTTCGAGCGCCGCTGGTGGACGGCCACGGCAATTTCGGTTCGCTCGATGGCGACAGCGCGGCGGCCATGCGCTACACGGAGGCGAAGCTGCAGCCGCTTGCGATGGAGCTGCTGGCGGAGATCCGGCAGGATACCGTCGCCTTCCGCCCCAACTTTGACGGCACCATCTTCGAACCCGTGGTGCTTCCCGCTCGGGTGCCGAACCTGCTTGTCAACGGCGCGAGCGGGATCGCGGTGGGGATGGCCACCAACATGCCGCCGCACAACCTGGAAGAGGTGGTGGATGCGTGCATCCACATGATCGATTATCCGAATGCACGCCTGGACACGCTCCTGGAGAAGTACGTCAAGGGGCCCGATTTTCCGACCGGCGGGCGGATCCTCAACACGCAGGATGAGCTGAAGGCCATCTACGAAAACGGCGAAGGGACGATCGAGCTGCGCGGCAATTACGAGATGGAGGGCAAGACCACCATCGTCATCAACTCCGTGCCGTACACTGTGAACAAGGCAGATATGGTGGAGAAGATTGCCGACCACATCGCCGATGAGAAGGTGCCGCAGCTCTCCGACGTGCGCGATGAATCGACAGACGAGGTGCGCATTGTGCTGGATTTGAAGCGCGGTGCGAATGCAGAAGCGGCGATGGCGTATCTCTTCAAGCACACGCCGCTACAGACGCGCTTCCACGTAAACATGACGTGCCTGGTGCCGACGGAAAACCCTGAGGTCTCCGCGCCGCGCCGCGTCAATCTGCAGGCCATCATCCGGCATTTCCTGGCGTTCCGCCTCGACGTGGTGACCAAGCGGCTGGAGCACGAGCTCGAGCAGCTGGAGAAGCGCATCCACATCCTGCGCGGCTTCGCGATCATCTTCGACGCGCTGGATGAGGCGATCCGCATCATCCGATCATCCAAAAACAAGAGCGACGCCGCACAGCGCCTGATGCATCGCTTTCAGCTGGATGACGTGCAGGCCGATGCGATCCTGGAGATCAAGCTGTATCGCCTCTCGCAGATGGAGATCGAGGCAATCATGGAGGAGTTGCGGGAGAAGGAGGCCCGCGCCGAGGAGATCCGCGCGCTGCTAGCCGATGAGCAGGCCCGGTGGAAGCTGGTGCGTTCGGAGCTTAAAGAGGTGAAGGAGGCATTCGCCGACGAGCGCCGCACGCAGATCGAAGGACCGGATGAAGTACTCGAATACACGGCCGAGGACTACATCATCGACGAGGATGTGTACGTGATTGTCTCGCGCGACGGCTGGGTGAAGCGACAGGGGTCCTACACCTCGGTCGATACCATCCGCGTGCGCGACGGTGACGAGATCGGCTGGGTGTTGGGTGGTTCAACGCGCGCCACCGTCGGCTTCTTCACCAACCACGGAAAAGCGTACACCACA
>SLED01000007.1 GCA_007124945.1 Salinibacteraceae bacterium
ACGCAACGTCACCGAGTAGCAGAAACGATCCCGACCGCCTCCCGCACACGGTCCATAATCGGTTCGGCCTGTGCGCGGGCGTTTCGAGCTCCTTCGCGCAGTACGTCGCGGACGTAGTCGGGGCGCTGTTTTAGTTCGCGGCGGCGCTCGCGTGCTTCAGCAAAGTAGCTGTCGATCATGCCCAGTAGCTCTTTCTTGGCGTGGCCATACCCGTAGCCACCGGCTCGGTAGGCTTCGGCGATCTCCTCGCGCTTCTCATCGGAAGCAAACAGCTTGATGAGGGCGAATACGTTGTCCGCCTCGGGATCCTTGGGTTCGTCCAGCGGGGTCGAATCAGTGACAATGCTCATCACCTTCTTTTTGAGGTCCTTGCCCTCGTCGAAAAGCCCGATCGTGTTGCCGTAGCTTTTCGACATCTTGCGGCCGTCGAGGCCCGGCACTACCGACACGTCGTCGAGGATAAGTGGCTCCGGGAGGGTGAAGAGGGGAGCATCGTCATCGCAGAAGGTGTGGTTGAAGCGGCCGGCGGTATCGCGCGTCATCTCGATATGCTGCTTCTGATCGGCGCCCACCGGCACCAGGGTACCCCCGTAAATCAAAATATCTGCCGCCTGAAGTACAGGATAATTAAGCAGTCCAGCGTTGGGAGAGAGGCCCTGCGCGATTTTATCCTTATAACTGACCCCTTTCTCAAGGTGCGAAACCGGGGTGAGATTGTAGAAAATCCAGGCCAGCTCCGTTACCTCCGGCACATCACTTTGAATGAAGAGGTGGGCCTCTTCCGGGTCGAATCCGAGCGCCAGGTACGTCGTCGCCACATCCATCGTATAGTGCGCCAGCGCTTCGGCATCATGAAGAGAGGTTAGCGCATGGTAATTAACGATAAAGAAGTAGGCTTCATGCTCCCTGTGGAGGGAGATATGCTGACGAATTGCGCCAAAGTAGTTCCCAAGATGCAGCGTGCCTGACGGCTGAATGCCAGACACCACGATGGTGTCCTTCTCTTTAGTCTCTGGGCTGGCGGTTGCGGGTTGAGCTTGCGACATCGGGTTACGCAGCTGATTCGGTCTGTGGGCGGGCACGTTTACGGGTGAGGCTCTTCAGGTAATTCAGTCGCGCCTCGCTGTTGGTGATAACAAGATTCAGCATCGCGTCAGCACGAATCTGATGCGGATTGTTTTCGGCTTCTTCCTTGAATGCGTCGTGGAGCGCCTCTTCCTGATCACGCAAGTTGAACAGCATCTCCTCATCCGAGTCGCCCAGGTGGAAGTCTTCCGGCTCGAGCTCGGTACCGTTATATGCCGTGCCACCACAGCTAAAGACCTGCTCCATAAGCTTGCCCGTATCCATCTCAGCCACTTTACGGAAGCCTCTAAGCCGCTCAGCAACCGAGGGCATAGAGATCCGACGCGTTACATCACGGTAGGCCAGATTCAGCTCCATGTGCTGCTTGATAAGTGGATTAAACCGTTCCACCGTTTCTTCGCGGCTCAGGTACCGGCCAAACCCGGCTCTATTGAAAATCAGTTTTGTAAATTTGGATGACGTATTCGCCATAGCGAGAAGGAGTTCAGTTGGCTTTCGGTTGGGGCGTCCTACGTGTAGGGTTCAGCGGGGTTTGTAGCTCCGTCGGAGATTATTTTTAAAGAAGGCCGTCGGCGGCCATCAAGATGGCTTGTTGAAGTGCACGCGCCTTATTGTACGTCTCCTCGTACTCGTTTTCCGGGACGCTGTCGGCAACGATGCCTGCGCCGGCCTGCACGTAGGCCGTGTTGCCCTGCACCACCATGGTTCTGATGGCGATGCACGTGTCGAGCGTACCGGAGAAGTCGACGTATCCGACCGCTCCCGCGTACACGCCGCGCCGGGTGGGTTCGAGCTCATCTATTATTTCCATTGCGCGCACTTTCGGTGCACCACTAACCGTCCCTGCAGGAAAACAGGCCTTCAGCACATCCAGTGGTGCATGCTGGTCGTCAAGCTGGCCAGAAACCGACGAGACGATGTGCATGACGTGTGAGTACCGCTCTATGTACGCGTACCGGTCAACGTGTACGCTGTTGTAATAACATACGCGTCCGAGATCGTTGCGACCGAGATCGACCAGCATCAGGTGCTCCGCGCGCTCTTTCGGGTCGGCAAGCAGTTCGTCTTCCAGGGCTTTATCCTCGGCATCGGTGGCACCGCGGGGGCGGGTGCCGGCAATCGGCAGGACTTCAGCGCGATCGTCTTCTACACGCACCAGAACTTCTGGCGATGAGCCGATAAGGGCGGTATCCTGAAGGTCCAGATAGAAAAGATAGGGGGAGGGATTTACCTGCCGCAGCGCCCGGTAGAGGTTGAAGCGGTCGCCCGTGAAAGGCATGGCGAATCGCTGCGACAACACCACCTGGAAAATGTCGCCTTCGTAGATGTACTGCTTCGCCGTCTCAACCGCGGCAAAGAAGTCCTCCTTCTTAAAGTTGGACGCCATCGCCGTAGATCTGAGCGAAACAGGGGCTGGGGCATCTTTGGGAGGCGTGCTCAGAATGCGTTCCAGATTATCAAGTCGATCCGATGCGCGTTCGAAGGCTTGGTCGAGATTGGTTTCTGGTTCGATAAACGTATCGGCTACCAGCACAAGCTGATGGCGTACGTGGTCGAAGGCAACGACTGTGTCGTAAAAGCACCACGTGGCATCGGGAAGCTCAA
>SLED01000164.1 GCA_007124945.1 Salinibacteraceae bacterium
AAAAGCTGGCCGAATTCATGGGGAAAGAGGCCTGCGTGCTCTTTTCCACCGGATACATGACCAATCTTGGTCTAATTCAGGGCATTACCTCGAAGGATGACTACATTTTCTCTGACAAGGATAACCATGCGTGTATCGTGGCGGGCACGCAAATTACCATGGCAGAGACCATGCGGTACCGGCATAACGATATGGACCACCTGCAGCTGATGCTTGAACGGGCGCATGAGCAAAATCCGGATGCAGGCAAGCTCATCGCCACCGACGGTGTCTTCTCCATGAGTGGTAAGATCGCGCAGGTGCCGCGCCTCATTGAGCTCGCCGAGGAGTTTGATGCCGCACTAATGCTGGACGATGCCCATGCGATCGGAGTGATTGGCCCTGGTGGCCGCGGATCCGCACACAGCTTTGGACTGTCCGACCGCGTACACCTCATCACGGGTACGTTTTCAAAAAGCTTTGCCTCCCTCGGCGGCTTCGCAGTAGGTGATGAAGATGTTATCGAGTTTATCCGCCATAATAGCTCGGCGCACGTTTTCAGCGCCTCCATGCCACCGGCCAATCTCGCCACCGTCCTCAAATCCCTGGAGATTCTGCAAAAAGAACCCGAGCGCCTGAAGCGACTGTGGGAAATCTCAGACTATATGCGACAGGGGTTCCGCGATCTCGGGTTTGACGTATGGAGCAGCGAAACGCCGATCATACCCGTCGTCATCGGCGATATGGATCTTTGCTTCCAGTTCTGGAACGACCTCCTCGACGAAGGAGTGTTCGTCAATGCCGTGGTACCGCCTGCCGTACCTCAGGGACAGGCGCTGATGCGCACCTCCTACATGGCCACGCACTCGGATGAGGAGCTTGATTTCATCCTGAATGCTTTCCGGCGCGTTGGTGAGAAGCACGGTATTCTGGAGCGGGAAACAGCGTAATTTCGAACGTTTCGGGGCCTGCTGTAGGAACGCTTTCGCGTTTCCCTGCGAACGTGTATGTTCGTGGCATCACAGCCTCGCGCCCCTACCCCATTTCTATCTCTGCCATGGCCACAACAAAAGTGCGCCCCGTCAGCTCGCGGTCTGATCGCAAGGCGTTCATCGACTTCCCATACGGGCACTACCGTGACGACAGCCCGTGGATTGCCCCCCTCCGGATGGACGTAAAGCACGCGATCGACCGGAAGAAAAACGCCTTCTTCGATCACGGCGACATTGAGCTGTTTCTTGCGCGTAATGAGGAAGGAGAGGTCATAGGACGCATCGCGGGCATCGTCAATGGGATGCACCTGAAGAAGTATGATGACGGAGTAGGCTTCTTTGGCTTCTTCGAGTGCATTGAAGATGAACCGACCGCGCACGCCCTTCTGGATGCGGCGGCAGACTGGCTACGCGCGAAGGATCTCTCAGCCATGCGCGGGCCCACAAACCCATCGCTCAACGATACGGCTGGACTGCTTGTGGATGGGTTTGACCGCGAGCCCGCCATCCTCATGCCGTACAACCCACCCTACTACGCCGACTACCTGACGAGCTGGGGCATGCAGTCGGTGATGACGATGTGGGCCTACTACGTCCACAAGAAATACGTGAAGCTCGACAAACTGCGGCGTGGACGCGACATTATCATGCACCGCAACCCGGACCTCTCCATCCGCACATTGGATATGGATCGGTTCGAAGAGGATGCGGACATCATCCTTGAGATTTACAACAAAGCGTGGTCAAACAACTGGGGACACGTCCCCATGACCCCACGCGAATTCAAGCAGCTGGCCGACAATATGAAGCAGATCGTCGACCCGCGTATTGTCTTCATTCTCGAGAAGGCAGGGGAGCCGGTCGCCTTCTCAATCGCTTTGCCCAATCTCAATCAAGCCCTCCGCTACGTTCCTGACGGGCGTCTCTTCCCGCTCGGTCTTCCCAAGCTTCTCGCCTACGGCAAAATGAGCGTATACGAGGTGCGCATGCCACTGATGGGCGTACTTCCCGAGTATCACGGGCGAGGCTTTGATGCACTGGTAATCCTCGAAACCATCGAGCAGGGGCCGGCCAACGGCTACGATGCGTGCGAGATGAGCTGGGTGCTGGACACCAACGTCAGGCTGAAAAACGCTTGTGAGTCGATGGGCGGCGTGGTGGACAAAGAATACGGAATGTTTGAAGCTGCACTCTAACGCATGGATATCGCATTCATTTATTTCGATATCGATAATACGCTGCTCGACCACAGCGCCGCGGAGCGGGCCGCTCTGGCTGATCTGCATGCGCACTTCTCAACGGCTTTCAACGGCGTCCCGGTAGCCACGCTTCAGACAGAATATCACCGCCAAAGCGTACCCCTCTGGAAGCAGTATGCCGCAGGAGATATCGACAAATCGACGGTGAAACGGGAGCGGTTCGCCCGCACGTTTCAGACGCTCGGCATCGACCTTGACCCGGTAGCGTCCGGCACCTTCTACATGCGGCGCTACGCTGCGCACTGGCAGTGGGTTGAGGGCGCGCGAAGTGCGTTTCTCTCGGCTGCCGGACACTATCCGGTAGGGATTATCACGAATGGCTTTGCAAAAACCCAGAGCGACAAGCTGAGCCGTTTCCCCGAACTTCAGCGACGATCAGAGGCCGTCATCATTAGCGAGGAAGTCGGCGCCCTGAAGCCGCAGCCCCGGCTCTTTTCCCACGCTGCTACGAAAGCC
>SLED01000088.1 GCA_007124945.1 Salinibacteraceae bacterium
GAATCTCACGCATGATGGCCGGGTCGGTCTTCCCCGAAAAACTAACATCATCTGTAGTGATCGACCGCCCGGTGAGACCCGAAAGGGCCTGTTCGATTACTCCGCGCGACGAGCCATCAGCGGTAAGGAGGGTGCCATCGATATCAAAAAGTAAAAGGCGCATGCAGCAGTAAGAAAAACGATGTGGCGGCGCTAACCGGTGGAGGTGGAGAGGCTACGGACCGGAGGAAAGGTACTGTTTCTCGAAATATTGCTGGTACGATTCATCGGCAATAGCCTCTAACCACTCCGGATGTTCGATGTACCAGCGGACGGTATGAAGGAGCCCAGCCGGCAGATCATACTGCGGTTTCCAGCCGAGCTCGTTCCGGAGATGTTGGGCGTCGATTGCATAGCGAAAATCGTGGCCGGGCCGATCCTCGACAAAGGTGATGAGCTCGCGAGATCTTCCTTGTGGCCTTCCGGTGATGTCGTCTATCAGGTCAGTAAGCGTCTGGACCAGGTTCAGATTGGTGGATTCCTGCTCCGCGCTAACCAGATACGTTTGGCTATCACGGCCGTACTTCAGGATGCACTCAAGGGCGGAGCAGTGATCATGCACATGCAGCCAGTCTCGAACGTTCATTCCATCGCCATACATCGGAATCGATTCCTCCTTCAGGCAACGTAAGATGACGAGCGGAATTAGCTTCTCGGGATGCTGGAAAGGGCCATAATTGTTCGATGTGTTCGAGAGGGTGTACGGTAGCCCGTAGGTATGCCCGTAGGCGCGCACAAGGTGGTCACTTCCTGCTTTTGATGCGGCGTAGGGAGATTTTGGATCGTAGGGCGTCTCCTCCGTAAAAACGCCCTCGCTTCCGAGCGAGCCAAACACTTCATCGGTTGAGATATGGTGAAAACGCACGTCTTGGCTATTCTTCCAGGCATGACGAGCAGTTTCCAGAAGCGTAGCCGTGCCCACCATATTTGTGCGAACAAACGCCAGCGGGTCACTGATAGAGCGGTCCACATGGCTCTCAGCGGCAAAATGCACTACGGTTGTAAAGTCATGCTCCTCAAAGAGCGACCTCACCAGGTCACCGTCAGCAATATCGCCTTCCACGAAATGGTAATTTCCAGATCCTTCCAGCCTCTGCAGGTTGAGAAGGTTACCGGCATACGTTAGTAGGTCGAGGTTGACGAATTGCACGCCCGGGTATTTCGGCACCATATGCAGCAGAAAATTGCTACCAATGAAGCCGGCACCTCCGGTGACCAGGATACGCTTCGGCTCGTGTTGCAGGGCTGAACTATTCATGATGCGGGACGTCTGACGGAAGGCGATACGCGAGGCGCTTGTCAGCATTATACGCGCGATTCACTGGCTGTCGTTGTAGTTTGGCGCGCCGATGGCAGTTCCTCCAGGTTATCCTCAGTCTCAACTTGTTCAATAGTTTTCACCCGCATGGCTGATTCCAATGCCCCCGGCAACGGCAATTGCCTCTACCTTATCGATGCGATGGCGCTTGCCTACCGCGCCCATTTTATCTTTATTAGCCGGCCGCTGATCAATTCAAAAGGCCAGAATACGTCTGCCAGCTACGGCTTCACGAACGCGCTGCTCAAACTTATCGAGCAGCACGACATGGAGCACATTGCCGTTGTGTTCGACAAAATGGACGGCGAGGATACGTTTCGCGATGAAATCTATGAAGAGTACAAGGCAAACCGGGAGCCGCCCCCCGAGGAGCTGCTTGAGAACCTGCCGATCATCAAAGAGATCGTGCGCGCGCTCGATATTCCCGTGATTGAGCAGAGTGGTGTGGAGGCAGACGATGTGATTGGGACGCTGGCCCGGCGCGCTGCGGAAGAGGAAGCTGATGTTGTAATCGTTTCGCCCGATAAGGATTTTCAGCAGCTGCTCAGCCCTCGCATCTCCATATTCAAACCTGCGCGTCAGGGCGTCGAGTTTGATCCGATTACGGAGGAAAGTTTTCGCGAGGAGCACGGGCTTGAGCCGAAGCAATTCATCGACATGCTGGCACTGATGGGGGATAGCAGCGACAACGTGCCGGGTGTGTACGGGATCGGCCCGAAGACAGCAGTGAAGCTCATTGGTAAATACGATTCTGTCGAGAACCTCGTCGAGCACCGTGGCGAGGTGTCGGGCAAGCGCGCTCGCGAGGGGCTGGAAAAGCATGCGGAGGATGCGCTGTTGAGTAAGGAGCTTGTCACCATCCGAACCGATCTCGATCTGGACATTGACTGGGAGAACCTGCGGCGGTCCGGTACGGATGTGGAAAAGCTGGTCGAGTTATTCAAGGAGCTTGAGTTTACGTCACTCCTGCGCCGGCTTCGCAAGAATGGCGATGTTGTCTCGATCGGCAATGATAGTGCTGAGGAGAAGCCACAGGAGGGCACGGAGCTGGAGTTTGACTTTGGCCCGTACGAAGAGGTAGGGTCGTACGATGCTGAGAAGGTCGATTATGCGGTTGTCCGCAACAGCAAGCAATTGCGGGCGCTCGCCGATGAGCTGAAGGACCCCGACCAGTTTGCGTTTGATACGGAGACGACGTCGCTGGATACCATGCTTGCCTCCCTGGTTGGTATTGCGTTTTCATGGTCTCCGGGGCAGGGGCGCTACGTTCCCACACCCCTCCCGGATGGTACATCCACCGAAGATGTACTGGATATCCTGCGGCCCGC
>SLED01000165.1 GCA_007124945.1 Salinibacteraceae bacterium
CTCAACCGCAACCCCGAATTCAATCCAAGCCTGCGTGAGCCGGAGCCCACGCTGATAGACAACGTGCGGTCTGTGCTGAACATGCCCGTGGCTCTCATTACAGAAACGTTGCAGGATCTTGGCATTCTCGATCCTCCCCCGCCAGCGCCCCCCCCGCCCGATCCCGAAATTGTGGCCGAGCGCGAACGGCAGACAGTGAACCGGAACGTGCTGTCGCGGCTGGAACTGGAGCCAGTCCGCGGCACCCGTGTCATCGACATCTCGTTCATCTCACTCGACCCCACCACGGCCGCGCGTGTCGCTAACCGTATCGCCGAACAGTATATCGTTGACCAGCTCGAGGCACGGCTCGAGGCGACGCGCGCCGCAACTGATTGGTTGAGCGTCCGCGTGGATGAGTTGGAGCAGCGGGTGCAGGTGGCAGAGGATGCGGTGGAACGTGCTCGTGCCGAACTGGCCGGCGATGCCGGCGCGTCGCTCGAGATTACCCAGCAGCAGCTTTCCGCCCTGAATGCTGCCCTGTCGACAACCCGCAATGCGGCAAGTGCGGCGCGCTCGACCTTCGAACGGCTGGACAACGCATTTCGCGAAGGCCGCGACTTCGGCGCGATCGCGGAGTTTCGCGCCTCCGAGTTGATCCGGGACTTCCGCAGCCGTGAGGCGGATCTCGTGCGCCGGCGCGCCGGGCTGGTCAACACGGTTGCAGAGAACCACCCGGCCCTGCGGGAGGTTGATGCGCAGCTCGAGGAGGTGCGCGAAAGCATGGACGCCGAGGCAAGGCGCGTGATCTCAGCTGCCCGCGCGGAATGGATATCGGAACAGGAACAGCTTCAGCGCCTCGAAGCCGAGGTGCAGGAACTGGAGACAAAGGCGCTGGAGCAATCGCGCCAGGCGATCACGCTGCGCCAACTCGAGCGCGAGGCGCAGGCGCGCCGCGCCCTGTATGAGAACTTCCTCACGCGCTTGACCGAGGTATCGGAACAGGAAGAGCTTCAGGCGTCGGACGCACGCATCCTTGCAGCCGCCGAGCGCCCGCACGCCGCGCTTGCCGGGCAACAGCAGCGCACCATCATGGTGGCGTTGGCTGTCGGTGCGTTCCTCGGTCTCGTCATCGTCTTCCTGCGTGAAGTGCTCAACAATACCTACCGTTCCGGCCTGCAGCTTGAGACAATGACCGGCGAGCCATTGCTTGGATCGATCCCAGCCATCGGGTGGCGGATCCGGCGGCGTGACGTGCTCAAGAATTTCAGGGAAAATCCTAAGTCTTCATTGGCCGAGTCCATCCGCAGCCTGCGCACCAGCATCCTGTTCTCGAATATCGACAATCCCCCGCGCGTTGTGATGTTCACTTCATCGGTTCCGCGCGAGGGCAAGTCGACCACCTCGATGCTTATGGCGATGACGTCACGCCAGATGGGCAAGTCGGCGATCATCGTCGATTGCGACCTGCGCCTTCCGGCGCTGGCGCGGTTGCTTAATGCCGATGACGGGAACCCGGGCCTTCTTTCCGTCATTTCCGGTAAGGCGACGCTGGACGAAGCGATCTTCCGCGACCCCGAGACCGGTCTGCATGTCCTGATGACCAAGCCCTCCGAGCCGCGCAGTTCGCTCAACGCGGCAGATGTGTTGTCTTCGAACCGGTTCCGGGATCTGATCCAACAACTCAGGGAGTCCTATGACCTCGTCATCCTGGACACGCCGCCGGCCGTAATCGTCGCAGATGCGCGGATATTGGCACCTCTGGTGGATGCAGTGGTCTATATCGTGCGCTGGCATCATACCCCGCGGGGGGCGGTACTCGAGGGTCTCAAGGAGCTTCAGGCCGTGAATGCGCCCATCGCCGGGATGGCCATGGTGCAAGTCAACGAAACGCAGGCCTCGAATTACGAGGAAGGCGGCTACGGCTACAACCGCGGCAAGTACAAGGACTACTACGTTTCCTGACCGGCGGGGCAGGTGTGACGGACCCTGCCTGTCGGACAGCGCCTTCCGGACGGATATGTTCAACGTCATGGCGCATTCGACCGGCGGCATTTCCTTTGGGCCGCCGCACAAAGGGAAACGGCGACACCGAGGTGCTGCCGCCGTTGTCTCCTTCTCGCGAGACGTATTCCAGATCAGTCGTCTTCGTCGTCGTCGTCGTCGATCAGCCCGGCTTCGCGCGCTTCCTCATATTCCTCTTCCGACACCTGACCGTCGCCATCAGTGTCGATCTCGGCGAATTCCTCGGGCGTGACCTGGTAGGCTGCCATGAATTCTTCCATCGTCAGCGGAAACTCGTGCTCGGCGTCTTCGTGGCTGTCGGCCAACGCTGGCGCTGCGGCAAGAGCGAACACGCTGGCGGCGATTGCAAGATGCTTTTTCATTGTCGTCTCCTTTGGTTCGACAAAGCCCCTCCCCGGACTCTGCGCCAATAACGCCCGAAGCGAGCGGTTGATCCCTCGGTTTCCTCTGCGCTGTCAGGGCTGCGCGTGAATCCGCCAAACTGCCGGTGCTGGGCGCGACCACACGAAATCGAGGTGGGGTCGGGCATTTTGAGCTGATGGCGGATGGGGTGGGATTCGAACCCACGGTGAGGTCTCCCCCACGCCGGTTTTCAAGACCGGTGCCTTAAACCACTCGGCCACCCATCCACGCCGCTCTTCTATGGCGACTTTCCGGGC
>SLED01000056.1 GCA_007124945.1 Salinibacteraceae bacterium
ATCTCACGCATTCTCACGTTCGTTGTAGCAGTCCTGAGCCTGTTCGTTATGGCGCACCTTGACACCATCAGTGGAGCCTGGGGGCTTATCCTCACGGCATCCGCCGGGCTCGGTCTCGTGCTTATTTTACGCTGGTACTGGTGGCGCATCAACGCATGGAGCGAGCTCGTCGCCACTGTGGCGCCCATCGTCCTCGTGATCGCTGCTCTGATCCTCGGCCGATTTGATATTCACGTGCCCGGGCTACAGGCGCCCTTCCCAACCAATCTCTTCTCTGTAACAGCGTTTACAACCGTACTATGGCTCGCGGCAACCTATCTTACACGACCCACGCCGCAATCTACGCTCGACCGCTTCTACCGCATCGCGCGGCCAGGCGGGCCGGGCTGGCGAGACATTGCCAGGCGACATCCAAACGTGCAGGCTGATACGGGGCTGTTGCGGCTCGCGCTTGACTGGCTTGCCGGAGTGGTAGTAGTGTACAGCGTACTGTTTGCGATCGGCTATTTTCTATTTGGTGATATGGGGCGCCTGGCCGTATGCACGGGACTCGCCATCGCAGGCATCGCGTACCTGATCTGGGACCTGCAAGATCCGGATCGCGGATTTCGAAAGCCTGTCAAACAAACTTCAACTGTGGATTAAACCGGAGGAGGAACCAGCCCGACCATCTGCGTTCCACAAGGCGCACTTACAAACGTATCCAGACGAAGCCCCTCTATGAGCGATCTGATAATGGTCGGCGACCGCGTACTGATTCAGCCCAACACGGGGGAGGAGGAAACGGAGTCCGGCCTCGTGCTGCCGGCGTCGGTGAAGGAAAAGGAGAAGATCCACAGCGGCCGCGTGGTGCGGGTGGGACCGGGATATGTGATGCCCAACCCTGAATACTCTGAAGGCGAACCGTGGTCTCAATCTCAGGGGGAAGCTGTACGTTATCTTCCGCTACAGGCTAAGCCTGGCGACTTCGCCTTCTTTATGCGCAAGGAAGCCATCGAGCTAACCTTTGAAGGCAGAAACTATCTGATCGTACCCCACAGCGCTATCCTGGCGCTGGTGCGGCAACATCCAGAAGATATCTTGGACGACCTGGACGATCTGGATGATCTGCTTGGGGAGTAGCTTACGCACGTCCTTGCTTCCACCACGGTCCATCGGGCAGCACTTCAACATCGCCTGATTCCTGGACTTCCCCGTCTCCACTCGGCTCTGCACGCGGTGCCGGAGCGGAAGGTGCGCCGCGAAGCGCCGGGGGGCGGTCACCAGTTCGCAAGAGGTACAGAAGATAACTCGCGAACGAATACCGGCCGCTCTCGCGCAACCGGTCCGCCACCGCTGCTCTCTCCTCCTGCTGCACCTCCCGCTTCTCCCTCAAGCGATCAATTTCCTCGTCAATGTGCTCAATGCGCTTACGAATCATGCGGTTGAAACGTCGCTCCTCCGCCGGGGAAAGATCGTCAGGCACATCGTCAGCGTAGCGCTGCTCCAGGCTCGATTTCCACATCAGAAGGCGGGCGCGGCTCTTCTCACCGACACCGTACATATTGCGGAGATCCTTCTCCTTAAGATCGTGCGCAGTACGCACGCCTGCCGCTTTGAGCCGCACCACGGTTTTGTGAGTAATCCCTTCAACTTGCTCCGCTTGATGTATGAAGTGATACTTCATTTTGTCATAAAGCGCCTCCTCCTGTAACTCCTGAAGACGGTCCTCGCGTCGCTCATCGATTGATGCGCGAATCTCAGCGCGCTTTTCCTCAAGTGATCGGACCTCTTCCTCGTACGTGGTCAGTAACTGATCGAAATAGGCTAACTCCTGCTCCAGGCGCCGACGCCTCCGCACTACCGGCAAACGGCGATAATTGACGACAGCCATCGCGAGAAGCAGGCTGCAGAGCAGTAAGAAAAGCGCTGCACCCCCTACCCAGCTATACATCCACGCGAGTGCACCCGAAGTGATGACGCCGAGGAGCGCGACGGGCATCGTATAGCGCTGAAACGTCGACCTGTCTGTTGCGGACGTGACCTCCGCCTGCATGAGCTCGTTTAACGAACGCCGGACCCTTCCTGCAAGCGCCCGACCTGCGGCACCGGCTTTCTGCTGATCTACCTCTGTCAGATGCGCAACCTTCTCCGGCTCGATGTAACAGGCGGTGCGTAGCGCGTCAGCGAGATCCGTGAGTGCCTCCATCCCAGCCAGTTCTTCGAAGAGCGCCGACTTGTCCGGATGGTAGAAATCCGACGCGGTAAACAGCAGGTTCTCGCCCGTATCGTAGCGGTGCCAGAGGTCGGGGTCGAGACGGAGAGCCTCAAGCGCTGTGTAGATCACCAAGCCAGAAAAATGATCAAGATGCGGACCAAAGTCGGCAGTTGAGCGGTCCGGGTGTTGATAGTTGCGGTGCCCCACTTCCGTGCTGTTGCGGCCCTGGAGTGCAGGCACCCACATCGTGTCGTAGTCGACCAGTTGTAATTGCACTCCTTCCTTCGACTGCTGCACGAGCACGTTACCGTGTTGGAGATCACCATGGGCAACGTTCACAGCTTTCAGATCCGCCAGCATGCGAACCCAGGCTTCCGATAGCTTTTCCAGAACCGGCTTCGACTCGAGATGGTGTGCTACGAAGTTGCGCAGCGTCCGGCCTTCAACCCATTTCATCTTTAGAAT
>SLED01000054.1 GCA_007124945.1 Salinibacteraceae bacterium
ATGTTTGAGCCTTCGAGGAAGAACTGTCGCTTTTCGGGAAAGCGAAGCGGGAAGCGCGTCAGGTTCACCCGTCGACCATCGACTTCTGTTTCGGCAAAGTCTGTGTTGAGAGAGATGGCGCTCCGCAGGTTAGGGGTGATACTGTAGTTCAAGTCGAATCCGGCATCCCCCTGAGTGTTGGTCGTACGGTCGCCGGCGGGCTGCTCCCACGAATTGTCAGCTCGGCCGGTGACATACGGCACGACTTCCAGCCCCAACCCCTGCGACATGTCTGAGAGCCCGGTGAGCTGTCCGGCTTCTCGAAGGCGTAAAAGCCCATCACTGCGCGGGTGGCTTGTCCACAGTACTTCTTCGTTGCTGCGGCGAATCGTGCGCTGAAAATTGATGCCCCAGGAGCCGAGATCCGGGTCGAAGTTGAGCGTGCGAAAGGGAATTCGGATTTCGGCGGACCAGCCGAACTCCCCCCGGTGCGTACGTACGTCCCAGATGCCATCCCAGTCGCGGTCCAGTGATGTGCTTTGGCCAACCGAAATCACACCGTCACCACGCAGGCCCGCCGGGTTCGTCTCGAAGTAATACGCGGTGCGTCCGTCGCCGAAGGTATCCAGAATCCAGCGGAACCGGTCATCCGTGTCGAGAGACGCGTCCCGCCGCCGTTGATGCACCGTGATGCGATCGGGCTGGCTATCGTACATCACCGCCCCGATGTACAGGTGATCGTCGTCGTAAGCGATGCGGACTTTCGTGCGTTCGGATGGCGTGCCGCCTTCCCGTGGCTCCTGTTGGATGAAATGCTCGGCGGCCGGCACCTCCTCCCAGAAAGGCTCATCCAGGTGCCCATCCAGTATTACCTCGGTACCGGGGGGGAGTCGGTACGCACGAATTTCTGGGTCATCAGTGCTCGCATCCACGGACAGCGCCGCCAGAGTCCACAAGATGATACAAATCGTAACACTCCAAATGCGCACAAACAGAGGGGAATGATTGATGGTAAGGGGACAAAGATCAAAAACCAGCCTGCATTTACGGTGTTCGGCCGCTTCGATACCGCGCCGGTAAATTAACGCTAAAAAGCGCTTCCGAGTGGTGTTCGGAATATGGAGAAAGCCCACTACGATATCGGCGACAAAAACCGGCAGGTCGTAAGTCGTGGCGCAATGTAGCCAATCAAGTTATCCTCGACTTGATCGAGGATCCATCCGACAGATCGGGTGAGCTCCATCGTCTCGTTACCAGGCTCAAGCCCCGCAATTTAGAGAAGTTGCCTGAGTGTCCGGTGGCCGCTCCCCGCAGCCGATATCGAAGGCGGAGCTCTCAGAGAGTGGTCGCAACCGCGCGGCTGGAGCCTCGCGACGAGGGGGGTTGGCAGAGTCAGACGACCCACCGGGTCGTCTCTACGGGCTTGGCTATGATGTCAGGGCCCGGCGTTCGTTCTCGGGCACAGCTGCGGTCCTATGGCTGCCCGGAAAGAGATGACTTGCGTGTGTCCCTGCGCTCGGCTCTTCGCTGACGCTGAGAATGACGTTGCGGGGCCAATCCTGGCAGCAGCGCCTTCCTCGTCTCCTTCATTTCTCGTTTCGTCGAGCAGCTGGGAGTTCAACGCGCACGGCGCATTGCCATGCGCCGCTACGTGTCGCTGTATCGTCTCCACGGTCGCAAACAAAAATACCCCCACACCCCCATACATCTACACGAATCACCTTCGTCGCTATTTTTGACACGGCAGGCCTACGCATCAGGTCGTCGTCTCATCGTTTCTTCGTCTCCTCGTCTCGTCGCTCGACAACCTCCACACATACCCATTCACCATGACGGATCACGTAGAAATCACTCATCCACATACGGGATTTCCCGAGCATCAAGCCAATCGGCGGCGATTTGCTTGTAGGCCGCAAGTTCGTAGGCGTACCATTCGTCGATCACATCCAGCTCGTGAGCGAGCTGCTTGAAACGCCGGAACGCACCGCGTCCCTTGATTGCCCGAAGCAGCGTGATGCTCTCATCATGATCGGATCGCGACTTGCAGAAGTTGCGCATGATCGAGTAATCATTAATCTCGCGGGCGAGAGGCAGCTCCAGCCAGTCATCAGATTCCAGTAGCTCGTTGAGATCCGGGTAGAGGTCAGCCATCCAGCCAGAAACATCCGACGCCTCCTCGGCCTGTTCTACCTCCCGCTTCATTTCATCGGAGAGGAAGGATAGCTTTCCCGTCCGCCGGTTGATGTAGGCCGTCGCCTCGGTGGGCAACCCTTGCAGTTCCCCGGCCACTTCTTTTAGGGATACAGGTAACGCCATAAAAGAAATATCGCAGGTGGATGGTTAGACAGAATCTACTGAAACCTGGCAGCCCCAACGGAACGGCGCATTGCCACGCGCCGCTACGCATGTTGTTGTATCGCCTACGTGGTTGCACTGAAATACCCCCCACACCCCCATACACCCACACGCGTTTCCGATCAACGGCATCTGCGAGTACGCACGGTATCTTCGTTTCATCGTCTCCTCGATTCTTCGTTTCAATCAAGTTGTTGACAGAGGTGCACCTGAGCCACAGCTGCGGATACCAGCCCGGCGGCGCCGATTAGCTCCATCGACTCCTCCACGAGCGTATCCATCAGCCAGAAGCCGAGCTCGGGATACCGGTAGATATCCGGGCCAAG
>SLED01000299.1 GCA_007124945.1 Salinibacteraceae bacterium
GGCGACCTCGGCATTAACCGGGCAGAATTCGGAATCACCAATACCCTTATCTACACGACCCTTCCGAACCGGCCCATCCGGCTAAGTCATACCTTATCTAACACCTCGCAATTTACCGCCGACCGCCGGAGTGTTCAGGTAGTCCCGCCCGGCGCCGACCCGGGAGACGACCTGCCCGAGCTGCTCGGCACCACCGATGTCTTCGGTCGAAACGTCCTTAGCCTCAGTGGCATAGTCGGTCGCACGGATGACTTCATGAATCCAACAGAGGGCTTCATCATCCGGCCCACCGCCGAGGCTGCCGGCACGGCCGCCGGCCTGCTTCCTGATGGACTCAGTGGTGTGAACTACTACAAGCTAAGCGGCGAGGCATCAAGTTTCATTCCCCTCCGAGAACGAACCGAGGCACAACTGCGCATTTCCACCGGGCGCATCTGGCCCACTGGAGATACGCGGAGCGCCCTCTTCGGGGATGACAGCTCCGATATCAGCCGCTTCCGCGATCGCCTGCGCACCACGCTCCTCTTCGCCGGAGGCGCCAATGACGTTCGGGGGTGGGGCAGCGGCCTTGTCGGCCCGAAAACAACCGACCGCGTCTCGTTTCTGCGCGACGACGACGGCGATATCGTTTTCGAGGAAGCCGATGACGGGACGCCCATTCCCCAGACGATCAACAACCGCTACGACCTCACGGGCGCGCTCTCCAAGCTGGTACTCAGTGCCGAGATGCGGCTACCCTTTCCTGGCCTGGGGGAAGCGTGGCAGGTGGCCTCCTTTATCGATGCCGGACAGGTATCTGCCCGCAGGGATAATGATGGCGCCATTGTTGACGACGGAAGTCTTAGCTTCGACCCGCGCGACTTTAAGTACGGCACCGGCTTAGGGGTACGCTACCGAACGCCGGTGGGCTTCATGGTTCGGCTCGATCTTGGCTTCAAGATTAACCCGAGCGACCAGGACCTGCAGGATCCACGCGATGTTTTTCTTTTCGAAAACCGCGACAACGAGGAGCTGATAGATGCTGGATTCGAGCCTCCGCCTCCTGCGCGGCGAACGCTGCGCCGCTTCAACCTTCACCTGAGTATCGGCCAGGCGTTTTAGTTGCACTCGCCTCGCCGGCTCGCGAATCAATGCCCCTGTGCATGTCACCTGATCCACAACATACCGGCTCCGAGGCTCCGAAGGGAGCTCCGCGCCGCAAGCACCCGCTATGGTGGCGCCTGCTGCGCGCCACCCTTGTCGGCCTGTGCGTGCTGTTGATCGCCCTCATCAGTATGGTGCTCGTGCTCCAGACCGAACGGGGTGCCGAGACCTTCCGCGGGGTTCTGGTCAGCCAGTTGCAGGTGTTCAAGGATGCAGAGCTCCAGATCGGCAGCGTGGGAGGTACCTTCCTGAGCAGCCTGGAGCTTCGCGACGTGTCGCTCGTCCATACGCGCGGCGATACGCTCGTGGAGATCGATACCGTTAGAGCCACGTATCGCCTCCTCCCTCTCCTTCAGCAACAGATCATCGTAGATGCGCTGGACATCACGAATCCCCGTGTGATGACGAAGCAGGAGGACGACGGCTCCTGGGATCTGCTCAACACGTTCCCTGCCGCTGACGAGCCAGTAGATGACGAGCCGTTTGCCTATTCCGTGCGTCTGGACGACCTATCCCTCCGGAATGGCTTCGTCTCTGCACGATGGTTTGACGAGGAGGACCCACTTACTGCCACCCTTACTGATATCGGGCTCACCGCCCGGGATTTCCGTTACAGCGATACCGATCTGTTTGGCGAGATACTACAGCTCACGATGCGCTCCGTCCCTCCCGGGCTGGGCGACTCCGTCACGTTCACTGCCCGCGGCGCATTTGACGATCGGACGCTCACTATCGACACAGCATCCCTCCTCTCCCGCCGCAGCTTTGCGATAGCGGAGGGGACCGTGCCGTTTGGGCTCTCCAACCTGGAGGCCACCGATTTCACCTTTGCTACCTCCCCACTCGCCTTCGCGGACATCCGGCCGTTCGCGCCGGGCGTCAACCCGGACCGCATGCTCGATCTGGACATCCAGGCCAGCGGCCGAGATCATCGGCTCCTGGCTGACGTGGCAGGTGCACTTGATGATGGCGGCACCATCTCGCTTGCCATCGACGCATCGCCCGGGCTAACCCCGATTGACGATGAACCGCTGCGTTACGAAATCGACGGTCAGATTCGTGATATCAACCTGAGCGCGTTCTGGCAGGATATGCCTCATGAGGAAGGCGTCCTTAACGCAGATTGGCTGGCTGACCTTCGGGGGCCGGCCGTTGACGACCTGAGCGGCTCTATCTCCGCAGAGGTCTTCGATACCAATATCGCGGGCTTCGCTCCCGAACGAACAAGCTTTACAGCGGATTTCGAGGCAGGGGCGGCCGACATCCAGCTGACTGGAGCCCTCCGCGGTATGGAGCTCGACGTGGCCGGCACCACGCGTCCGTTCGATGACGTGCCGTCATACGATCTCGTGGCCAGCATTCTGAACTTTGCCCCCGAGCGCTTCCTCGATGCAGAAGACCTCACGGGAACCCTGAGCGGCAGCCTCGCAGTGGCAGGCTCCGGCTTCGACCCCTCCACAGCCGAGTTAACCGCCGACCTACAACTTCAGCCATCTTCGGTAAACCGAATCACGATAGAACAGGGCGAGCTCGGCGTGCAGCTCGCCGAGGGCCGCGCCGACTTCAGCACCGCAATGCAGTTTGCACAGGGCGATCTTAGCGGTGCCGGCAACCTGACGCTCGGCGATGAACTGGGGTACGAACTTACGCAACTGGTTTTCGAGAACCTGAACATGGCCGCCGTGATCGGCGACCCCTCCGAAAGCAGTTTTTCCGGCACGCTCACGCTCGCTGGACGTGGAACGGTGCCCGAGGAGCTCACTCTGGAAGATCTTCAACTGACGCTGCAAGACTCATACTTCGGCGCGTACACGATCCAAGAACTCTCAGCAGATGCCGAGCTTATCGCTGGCGACCTCCGCTCGACGTTCGATGCTCTGCTGGATGGCGGCCGCATAGCGGCAACCGTGGACGGCACCCCGCTGGCCGATCGCCCACAGTTCACACTCACCGACGGACGCTTCCTGAACGTCGACTACGGGATTCTCACACAACAGCCTGAACAATCTTCGGACCTCAATGGCCGGTTCGAGCTCACGTTGGACGGACTCGATCCTGAGCTTATGCGGCTCCGCACATCAGTGGCGCTGGACTCCTCCCGGGTGAACGAACAGGTGATTTCCGAGGCGTCAGGTACGGCAGAGCTACTTCGAGGGCAGCTCACCTCTGCGCTCAATGTTGAGTTGCCGGAAGGTGGATTCCAGCTTGAGGCCACAGCACGACCACTGGACGAGATTCCCTCCTACGCTGTAAGTCAGGGTCGCTTCGAGCGGATCGACGTGGGGGCTTTTCTCGGCCTGGAAAACATCGTTACGCAGCTAAACGGTCAGTTTACACTTGAAGGCCTCGGGACTGATCTCGCTACCATGCAGCTGGAGAGCCACCTCAATATGGAGCCTTCATCACTGAACCAGGCGACGCTAAGCTCCGGCAATATTGCCGTCTCGCTTGACGAAGGGGATGCGGCTATCCAGGGGTTACTAAACTTTCTCGAAGGTAACCTCGCCGTCAACGGGCGCGGGCGCCTCGCGGATGACATTCCCTCCTATGCCGTCTCTGCCTCCGTGGATACGCTCGATGTGGCGAGTCTACTGGATCTTGAGGACCTCCCCGCCCGCCTCTCTGCCACACTTCAACTGGAAGGCGAGGGAACGGACCTGGAGACGCTCACCACTGCGGGCGACCTGAGCATTACGGACGGCCGATATGGTGATATTGAGCTCGACGTTCTGAGCAGCCAATTTCGAATGGAGGAAGGGCTGCTCACCGTTGATGAACTGAGGCTTACCTCGAACATCGCTGAGTTAGAGGGCGGCGGGAACCTGGCGGTCGTAGACCGGGAGCGGCGCTATACATCGGATTTCGAGCTTACGGGCCAGACACTCGACCTCCAGCCTGTAGGAAATCTGTTCGACCTGAGCATCCTTCTGGAGGAAGGATCGATAGAAGCCCGAGCGACCGGTGAGCCAGGCGATGTTCGGCTTACAGCCGCGCTGGATGCCAACAGTCTTTTGATTAACAACACAAGCATCACCAGGGCTTCGCTCTCCTTCGAAAGCGAGTTTGAAGATGAACTTGCCTCGCTTTCGGGAGGGGCAACACTGTCCGTAGGTCCAACGTCGTTTGCTGCCTTGACGATGGACGGCCTTGACGCCACCGTCGGATACGATGGTGAGCAGTTCGACTATGTGCTATCGGTCGACCTTGACCGGCGCCGCGACGCGTCGATGTCAGGGATCGCGGAGTTTGGCGACGAGGAAAACCGCGTGCGCATCGACGAACTGGATCTGCGCCTGGACTTCGACCGATGGGAGCTTCTGCAGCCCTCCACCATCCTGATCGACGAGCGCTACCGGGTGCGCAACTTCCTGCTCTTCAGCAATGGGCAGCAGATAGCGCTTGATGGGGTCGTCGATTTTGAGGGAAATCAGAATGTGATCCTGACACTTGAGGATGTGCGCCTGGCCGCCTTCGCCGACCTGCTCGGCTATCCCGGCCTCGGTGGGACACTCAACGGGTCCATCGACCTTACCGGGGCTGCCGAATCACCCCAGCTTCAGGGACGCCTCCGTGCTGCGCTGGAGTCGTTCAATGAACCCGTAGGCGACCTCACATTCAACATGGGGTACGATGACCTGGCGCTCACGCTGGACACCCGCCTTACACACGAAGATGGTAGTGATCTGACGCTCGACGGCACCATTCCGATGGACCTTCGCCTGAAGCGAGACGAGCCGTATGATCCTCTTGAGGATTCTCTTGATCTGGCGCTCCGATCGGATAGCTTCTCGGTAGACTGGATCCTGCCCTTCCTCGATCCGGAAACCGTCGATGAAATCAGTGGCGCCCTTACGGCACGGCTGGATATCCGCGGTACGCGCGACGACCCGGAGATGTCGGGCCGCGCTGGTGTTACGCAGGGGGAAGTCCGGCTTCCAGCCCTGGGCGTCACCTACACTGGCATTCGCGGCAACCTCACGTTCGAGGGCACCGAAGCTACGGTGGACGAACTTGAGATGCGCACGGGGCGGCGAGGACGTGCTACCGGATCGGGCACAATCGACCTCTCCGAACTCACGCTCGGACGCTTTGACCTGGAGCTGCAGGCCCGGGAGTGGCGGGCCATCGACACGCGAGAATATCGCGCGGTGACCAACGCGGATATCGAGCTAACAGGCACGACGCGCGAGCCTGTGATACGCGGATCGGTCCGGGTTCTTGAGGCAGACATCATGGCTGATCAAACAGCCGCCGCCGACCTGGAAGTCGTCGAGCTTGATGAGCGGGACATCCAAATCCTGAATCAGCGCTTTGGCATGCGTGTCCGGGATCGCGATGTGGATCCGTTCGACTTTTACGATGCTGCGGATATCGAACTGGGCGTGCAGATCGACCGCAACGTATGGGTTCGCTCGCGGCGCAATCCGGAAATGAACATCCAGTTTACGGGCAATATCGACTTTGAGAAGGCCCCGTTTGGAGAGGAGCTTGCCTTTGGCACTATTGACGTGGTGGATCGGCGAAGCTACATCGATCAGTTTGGCCGTCGCTTCGACATCGAACGGGGAACGCTAACTTTCAACGGCCCGGCTGCCGACCCCGTGCTGGACGTAGAGGCGGTGTACCGGGTGCGCTCGCGGCGCTCGCAGGAACCGGAGGCCATCATCACGTTGCGCGTTGAGGGACAGCTTGAACGACTGGAACTGACGCTGGGCTCTGACCCACAGATGGAAACAACCGATATCATCTCCTACATCGTTACCGGCCGCCCCGCCAGTGAGTCGTTTCTCCTCGGTGGGCGCGATGGTGTAGGGGAGGATGGGCTTGTGGGTGAGGGCGTCGGCTTCGCAATCGGGCAGGTGGCCAACCTCATCGAAAATTTCGCCGGGGCTGAGTTCGGATTGGATGTGATCGAAATTGATCAGACCCGGGGAGGTGGCACCACGATAACCGCAGGTAAATTCGTCACGCGGCGATTCTTCGTGGCGGTAAGCCAACCCATAGCGCTCGGGGAAACCAACACCGCCGGTACGTTCCGCGCTCAGTCGTACGAGCCTACTGTTCAGCTCGAATACAGCGTGTTCGATTGGCTGCTGGCACGCCTCGCCCGGGAAGAGACAGGATTGCGCATCAACTTCGTCTGGGAATACGCGTACTGATCTGCGTTATTGGCGTGGCCAACGGTTGGCCTGCGCCATCGCACATTGGTTTCACTGCGGACCCTAACGGCTTTTGCCCAACGCCTCCCAAAAATCTGAGCAAGAGAGTCTGATACAGCGCTTCACCGCGTTTGAGTCGGCGCTAATCGCCGCCGGCACCATCGTTTTTCTGGCGCTGATGTATCAGATGCGGGACTTCCTGACGCCGCCTATTCTGGCAGCTGCGGGACTCTGTATGCTCTGGCCGCTACGGGAGTACGATACTGTCCGCTCCATCATGTGGGCTGGAGGGCTCATGCTGGGCCTGTGGTTTCTGGACAAGCTCAGTATCGTCCTGATCCCGTTCGTGGTCGTCTATCTGCTCGCGTACCTGTTTGACCCCGCCGTAGGGTACGTTCGACGGCAGTTTCGCGTGCCCCGCTGGGCGTCCTCGCTTACCTTTACCGGGCTGGTGGTCGGGGCCGTTGCCCTCGTGGTCTTCCTCCTGGTACCCACCATCGTGGCTGAGCTGGAGACACTCGGGCGCCGCATCGTGCGGAGCGTCAGTGATCTGCGGGCCTGGATCGAAACGTCCCCGCTAATCGACCGCCTCGAGAATGCGGGTATGGTGGATAGAGAGGAGCTCATCACCGAGCTAACTACCATCATCCAAAATCAGGCTGCCTGGCTTACGAGTAGCATCCCCGCAGCCGCGCAGGGCTTCTTCCGGTCCATCGGCTCTATCCTGGGCATCGTTATGACACTCGCGGTGATCCCGGTGTTACTCTTCTACACCCTCAAAGACTACCCCGCGATAAAACGTGCGCTCATTGGCCTCTTCCCCACCTTTGGCGGCCGGCGGGATTACCTCGTGCAGACGGGCAACATTGCAGGATGCTACATTCGCGGGCAGCTCATCATCGGCGCCATCGCCGCTACCAATGTATCAGTGCTGCTTACGATCTTCGACATCCCCTTTGCGATTCTGATTGGATTACTGGCGGGCATTTTAAATCTCGTGCCAACGCTCGGTGCGATTGTAACCTTCATTATTGGCGTCACCATCACGCTCATTTTTGGAGATCCCTGGCTGGCGCAAACCGTTATCGTGGTAGTGGTTCTGCTTGGCCAGAATCTATTAGAGCTAAGCTTCCTGACGCCTAATATCCTCAGCCATCAGGTAGGGCTCCATCCGGTACTGAGCCTGTTCTCGCTATTCGTATTTGGCTATTTCCTGGGTATATTTGGCCTGCTGATAGCCGTACCCACCACTGCATTGCTCGTAACCTACTACAAGGCCTATCGCAAGGAGCTACGCGTAGACATTTCTCAGGGCGACGCCTCGCCCCCGGATACCGAGGCACTTCCAACGCCCGAGCAGACCGAAACTCACACTTCGCAGTAAGTCACCGGCTTTCCCGCCACGTCCCTACATGAATTTTACCCTCTCCCACAAAGACCCCGGTACGCGAGCGCGCGCGGGCCGGATTGAAACTGCGCACGGTACGATTGACACCCCGGTGTTTATGCCGGTGGGGACCGTCGGGAGCGTGAAGGCGGTGCAACCCCGCGAGCTGCTCGACGATATCGATGCGCATATCATTCTCGGCAACACGTATCACCTCTACCTCCGCCCGGGCATTGACCTGCTTAAGGAAGCCGGCGGGCTGCATCGCTTTATGAAATGGCCGCGGCCCATCCTTACCGACTCCGGTGGCTATCAGGTATTCTCTCTGTCAGACTTGAGGGAAATCAACGAAGAAGGCGTTCGCTTTCAGAGTCACATCGACGGTTCCTACCACAGCTTTACACCAGAATCCGTAGTAGACATTCAGCGCGCTATTGGGGCCGACATCATGATGGTGCTGGATGAATGCCCGCCGGGCGATGCTACCAAATCGTACGCCCGGAAATCAAACGCGTTAACCCTTCGCTGGGCACGCAGAGCCCGTGAGCATTATGAAGCCACGAGGCCGATGCACGGATATGAGCAAGCGCTCTTCGGTATCGTTCAGGGCGTCGTCTACCCGGAGATACGCCGCGAATCGGCTGAAGCACTGGTAGAGCTCGACTTCCCGGGCTACGCTATCGGAGGACTTTCGGTGGGCGAGCGTGCAGAGCAGATGTACGATATGGTGGAGGTCGTAACGGAAATCCTTCCGCAAGACAAGCCACGCTATCTGATGGGGGTGGGAACGCCCGCGAACCTCATCGAAAACATTGCGCGGGGTGTGGACATGTTTGACTGCGTGATGCCCACGCGGAATGCGCGTAACGGCACGATCTTCACCACGGAAGGGCGCATCAATATCACCAACGCGCAATGGGAAAACGACTTCTCTCCAATCGATCCCGGACTGGAGAACTACGCCTCCTCGCACTTCAGCAAGGCCTACCTGCGCCACCTTTTCAAAGCGAATGAAATCCTCGGTCTGCAGCTGGCCACCCTACAAAACCTTGCGCTCTACCGCTGGCTCATGAAGGAGGCACGCCAGGCGATAATCGAAAAACGGTACGCGGAGTGGCGTACCGGCATCCTTCCCAACGTAGATCGGCGCCTCTGAAACGGCGGCTAAAGCGCACGCCCGTCACCTCCCTGCTGACCGGATCTGGAGCGGGCTGCTACGCCTAACGCCGGCGCGTACACCTGCCTGTTGAACGACGGCACCGCATCGCCCGCATCTACGTCCAGGAGCGCCAGTGCATCCAGCCGCACGGGGGCTCGCCCAAATGCAGACTTCAGGCTTTCGTGCACCCCATTGTCCGTCACCATACCGTAGAGAAAGACCTGTCGAAGCTGCCTCTCGGAAATGTTGAACTTCTTCAGGTGGGCCAGCGCCATGTAGCCGGTATCTGCTTTCTCAACAGCATCGATGTGGTGAGAGAAGTATGCACCCTTCGCGGCGCTGTAGACAAGCTCCATGTGCGACGGATACCATCCCACAGCGAGGAAACCGGCCTCACCGGCACGCTGTGCCGCGCGGTAGTGGTCCAGCAAAAAGGAGACCCCGTAGCCTCCCACCCGAAGCCGCGGCGTCACGCCCAGTACTTCTCCGATAATGGCCACACGGTTCCGTACCTGCTCCCGCACGGCCAGTGCGTGAATCCAATTAACACTAACGTCCCGGGTCTGGACCTCGTCAGCGTATGCGTGAAGTTCCTCCACGTGAATCGGCCCCTCCTCAGCGGAGGCCCCAAGCAAGAGCATCGCTTCCTGCCTCAAATGCCTGCTGCGCGCGTCTGACCTGGCAGAAACTGGCATCGGCACAAAGAACGTGTGCGCCAGGGGCGGATGCACAATCACGTCCAGCGTTTGCGGGGCCGCATCACCAAAAGCGGCGCGTGCGGCTGCCTCCACCGCCTGTACGCCGTCACCGTTGTCCGAAGCGAACGCTTCGCCGGTATCAAAATCGAAATCGAAGTTGCCGAGGCGCTCAAGCTCTGTAGCCTCGCCCTGCGGCTTAAACGCTGCGTATCGTAGCGTTTTCGCGTGAAGCTCGATGGCGGCGTGGGGAGATACCATGCGCGGGGTGGTGGTAAAGGAGCATGAATCCGTACCGGCTACAGGTAACGTGCAGCGCCGGAATGATGGCTTCCCGAAAACAGCGGCAACATCGCCGAGAACTTAATCCCAGCTGGCAGCTCCGCGCTCCGTCACATCCTGCATGAGCGTACCGATGTGATCAGGTGTATCCGGGTCCTCCAGCAGATAGGTCGGTCGGCTCGCCGTGTCATTCACAGCATACCGGAACATCGTACCTGTGCGCGGGGAGAAGAACAAGGAATCAATGTTAACCCCTTCGTGCAGGATGCTATCCTTGTCGGCCTGAAAAGCGGAATCTTGAAGAGCCCAGGAGAGCAGGGAATCCAGTGTAGGCGGATACTGCTCATCCATACGATTGTTATATGTGTCGAGCACGGTACGGAGATTCAGCATACGCTCTCGTGTCTCCTCGGTCAGCCGTTCCTGCATCTCTACCTCTTCATAC
>SLED01000029.1 GCA_007124945.1 Salinibacteraceae bacterium
AGACCATCTTCAAAAGGGTACATCCGAATCAGGCGGGCCGCTGCATCCTCTGACAAGACTCCTGACGATAATTCACCCACCAGCCGATCAAAGTCTATTCGAAAAGTTACCTCGTCATAAGCCAACTTCGAGTAATCACGCGCTTCTTCGGCAGCCTCTCTTGTGGTACGAGCGTCTTGTTCAATCCGCTCCAACGACCTCTGAACCGATTCCGGGAACATTGTCTCCTGTGCCTTGCCGGCCGTACCTGGAAACAAGGTCGCAAAAACACCCCTCTCCGCTGCCTCTTGCGGCAACACCGATTGTGCGGCAAATGAGAACCCTGAAGCCAAAAAGGCCGCCACCATTAATCCGCAAGTGTATTTAACAGTAGCACAAGGCCAAAATAAAGCAACAACGCCAAGCAGAACCAATAAAAGAAATGAAATAAAAAAAACCATTTCAGCCACGGGCATCAGTGGCTGTACCACATCCGAAAAAAGAGCCGCCATAGTGACCAGCCCGATAAAACCCGCTTTGATTGGGGTTCTTAAGTCCTCGTGCTTCTGCACATTGGTGTTTTCCAGGTTATTTGCGTCTTCCATTATCCCTCGCTGCTGTAATACAGCCCTTAGCAGTGCAAGCACCTGCTAGAGCTACAAGGCGTTGGGGTGAAACTACGGTAACTTGCGTAGTTTATGCAACGCACTTGATCACCGTATGGCCTGATCGTATTGGACGGCATAGTGCTCACCGCCCACCAATTGCTGCCTCTCTCCCGTCGCCAACCTCAATAAATACTAACCAAACAAAGTACCACCGCTTCTCCGGCTCATCCAGCTCTTGCATGGCCAGCTTCCTGCGTATTCCGGGCCATCGTGACCCCGGATTATGCATGACGGTAGGAGAAAGAGGTTGGCGCAGCGCCGGAATCCCTTCAGAATCAGTGTTGTGACGACATTGAGACAAGAAGGGGGCGCTGCGCCATGGGTGAAACGTTATCGCTGTCCAGACCATCGTTCAACCGTTCCGTGCACGTCGAGTCGCGGGAGTCGCATCTCAGCGGCGATTGCGGGGCGATATTGGTTCGCGAGGGCATCGAGCGCACTGGGCTGATCGACGGCCTGAGCGCGCGACTACTGGATCCGCGGGATCCCCGGCGTGTCACTCATCCCCTCTCGGAGCTCGTGCGCGACGCGCTGATCATGACCGCGCAGGGCTGGGGCGATCAGAGCGATGCGACGCACCTGCGCGAGGAGCCTCTGTTCGCGCTCACCGGTAGCGATCGGCGCGGCCAGGCGGCGGCGGAGCGGACACTCGCCTCGCAGTCGAGCTTCTCACGGCTGCTCTCGATGCTGAGCACGCCGGCGAATCACAAAGCGCTGCAGGCGGCGACCATCGAGTTGGCCGGGCGGCGGCTGCGCGCGGAGAACCGCGGTTACAAACGCTCGACGCTGACCATCGATATCGACGGCGTGCCGTTGCGCGCCCATGGTCAGCAGAGCGGCACGGCGTACAGCGGCCATACGCATCAGCGCCAGCACTACCCGCTGCTCGCCTCCTGCGCGGAGACGGGCGATCACCTCGGGGCGCTGCTGCGCACCGGTGCCGCCGGGCCTGCGGAGCTGGCCGCTACCTGGATTCCCCAGCTTGTGCGAGAGGCCCGGGAGCACTTGAGCGATCACATCCGGGTGCGTATCGACGCCGGGTTCGCCGATGGGCAGACACTCAATGCCCTCGACGCCGAGGGGATCGAATTCATCGCCCGGCTGCCGAGTAACCGGAAGCTCGAGCGGCTCTTCGAGCCTCACCGTTGTCGTGGCCCCGGGCGACCATCGAGCGAGCCGCGGGAGTGGCTCGTGGAGGCGACACATCAGGCGAGCACCTGGGCGGCCGAACACCGCGTGGTCATCGTCGTCCAGGAGCATCCCGAGGAGTTATTCCGGCGCTGCTTCTTCCTGGTGACGAACATGCCCGAACACCGCGCCAGCGGTGAGTTCGTCTTGGAGCACTACCGGCGCCGCGGCAAGGCCGAGGGGCACTTCGGGGAGTTCAAGACCGTCCTCGGCGAGTCGCTGCCCTGTACCACCCAACGGCAACGGCGCAGCCCGGAGGAGGTCTTCGCCCGTGCGCAGGCGTTGCTCTCACTGCGAGTGATCGCCTACGAGATCCTCCACGTGCTGCGCGGTGAGGTGGAGCGGATGACCGGCACCGGCTGGAGCCTTGCACGGGTGCGCGAACGCCTCTTGAAGGTGGCTGGGCGTGTCCGTTTCCACGCCCGGTGTATCCAGATCGATGTCGAGCGGCGGGCTGCTGCCTACTGGAACCGGTTGATGGGTCGACTCGCCAAGCTGCAGCCGCTACCAGGATAGACGACGCACCCGCCGCAGGCCCCGATCAAGCCGCTGGCGTTGCCGGCGGAGGACGCCTATGGCCAGCGCGCCTCAAGACCCCACAGCTTACATGGTTGATCGTCCTCACAGGCGCCCAAACGGACCACAACAAGCGGTAACGAGCCTCTCATGCGCGCACAGCGCCGCCGGTGACCGGCGAGCAACACCCGAGTCCGTGGGTCCGAGGGGTGGTGATGAATAATCCGGGTTGAGGTGGTGTTCTTGTGCAGTCGGATCTCCATCAAGCCACCCTGTTCAGCTGCTCCAGGAAGCCTC
>SLED01000200.1 GCA_007124945.1 Salinibacteraceae bacterium
CGGGCGTCATAAACGATCTGGCAGGCCTCGCGAATGCCGCGGAAGTCTGGTGTGAGGACCTCAACCGTGGCGCCCTGTTCGTGCACGAGGCGAATGCATTCCGCAAAGATGGGTGCGCCGCCGTCTTCCCGCTCATCGCGGTTCACGGAGGTGATCACCGCGTGCTTAAGTCCCATCTTTTCGACCGCATCAGCCACGCGCTTCGGCTCGTCCCAGTCCAGCCCTTCATCGGGTCGGCCTGTTTTGATGGCGCAGAAGCCACACGACCGGGTGCAAACGTTGCCCAGAATCATAAAGGTGGCCGTACCGGCGCTCCAGCATTCGCCCATGTTGGGGCAGCGGGCGCTACGGCAGACGGTGTGTAGGTCGTTGTCCTCAACGATCTGCGAGACGTTCTTGTACGTTTCGCCGTAGGGCAATTTAACGCGTAACCAGTCGGGCCGGCCACCGCGTTTGTTGGCGGCTTTAGGCGGGTCTACGACCGGCAGTTCAAAGAAACCGGGGTCTCCATCGCCCGTAGCAACGAGCGGCTCTTTAGGAACGCTCTTCAACTCGGTTTCTCCCGGTCGAACCGGGCGTTTTTTGCGCTTGTCCTCTTGAGATGTGCTGGCTTTATTGGCCATAAAATTCGTCAGCTTGCTTGTGACGGCGCGAAGGCCCTATCCTTATGAAAGGAGGGCGCCGTACTCTTCAGATAACGGTGTGCCTGCGCTACACATGGCCCCTGTTATTGATCCCCTGCACAGGGTGCTGTTAACCCACGCTTCACCAACACTGACTTACCTGATCCCCTAACTCTATGGAAGCGGTTGCAACCCCCTCGATAACTCCCGATATCGTTCATGATACGTTGCGCGAGCATATGCTTGCCGACGGTATGGACCTGGTGCTTGATATGGAGAAAAGCTCGGGCGTACAGATGGTCGATCAACTCACCGGTCGGTCGTTGCTCGACTTCTTTGGTTTTTATGCCTCAAGTGCGCTCGGAATGAACCATCCGGCAATGCTGGAGGATGAAGACTTTAAAGAGCGGTTGATGGAGGCCGCCCTCAACAAGGTTACCAATTCGGATGTGTACACCGTTCATATGGCCCGCTTCGTGCAGACGATGGGCCGGGTGGCCAAACCGGATTATCTGCCCTATATGTTTTTCGTCTCGGGTGGAGCGCTCGCGATTGAGAATGCGCTGAAGACCGCTTTTGATTGGAAGGTGCGGAAAAACTTCCAGAAGGGGTACCGCCGGGAAGTGGGGCACAAGGTACTCCACATGGACCAGGCGTTCCACGGGCGGAGCGGCTATACGCTATCTCTCACCAACACGGCTGATCCACGAAAGACGCAGTACTTCCCGAAGTTCAACTGGCCCCGGATCGAGAATCCGAAGATTCATTTTCCGCTCACCGATGACCGGATGGAAGACCTGAAACAGCGTGAGGAGCGCGCGCTCGCGCATGCTAAGCGCGCTTTCCACGAGCACGGCGATGAGATTGCCTGCTTCATCATGGAGCCGATTCAAGGAGAGGGAGGTGATAATCACTTCCGTCCCTCATTCTTGCGCCGTCTCAAGAATATCGTCCACGAAAATGATGCGCTCCTTATTTTCGACGAAGTGCAGTCCGGTGTAGGTATCACAGGGTCGATGTGGGCTCACCAGACGCTGGGCGTAGAGCCGGATATCATGGCCTTCGGTAAGAAAACACAGGTGTGTGGTATTTTTGCGAGCGAGAAACTCGATGAAGTTGAGGGCCACGTGTTTCAGACGGCCAGCCGCATCAACTCCACGTGGGGCGGGAATCTCGTAGATATGGTCCGGTTTGACAAAACGCTTGAGATCATTGAGGAGGAGGAGCTCGTCTCTCACGCCGGCCGCGTAGGTGCTCACCTGCTGGAGCGGTTGGAGAAGCTTGCCGACGAACACGAGCAAGTGACGAACGCCCGGGGCAAGGGATTGATGTGTGCCTTTGATCTCCCGTGCTCCGGCATGCGCGACAAGGTGCGCCGTGAGGCGATGAAGCGAGGGGTAATCATCCTCGGTTGTGGCGAGCGGAGCATCCGCTTCCGATCCCCACTGACAATATCTGAAGATGATATTGATCAGGGAATCGACGTGCTGTCCGACGTCATCGGTGATGTTTCGGAGCAGGGAAAACCTGCGGGCCATCCTATGTCGTGAGGGAAGGGAAGAGGGTACAGCCTGAGGGATGAGCTTTCCCTGAACGGAAGCTCGGTCGATGCCGGCGTGGCACTTACGCCGCACTGGCCGAAGGGCGTATCTGTAGCGATTCTACGTGATCACGAATTTCCTCCAGAGCGTGCTGTATTTCACGGCTTGGGTATCCCAGCGCGTTTAGCGCGCGTACAACCTGCTGCGCGCTCTTGCCGGGGAGGTCGTATTCTATCCGCACGTGTACATCCGTCTGGCTCCCGTTATCCCCAACGGCATCAAAAACGACCTCTCCGCTGTTTTCTACCGGACCCTGGTAGCCGCCATCGGTTTGCGCATCGTGGCGGGCCCTCCAGCTTAGCCGCCTGTTTTCCTCACGCTCCACCGTGTGCGCCGTATATGCAATCCGCAGGTTAAAAGGCGCGTGCAGTACCCATCGGGTCGTATCGTCGTCGAGTACTTCGGCAGACTCGATCGTGTGGACCAGTCGCTGCAACTGACTTACATTCGACCATACCGAGAAAACCTCTTCAGGACGAGCAGCAATGCGAATGGTCTGTTGAAACGATTGCATCATGATTTAAGTCAGTAGAGCGCCTGTATCAAAATGAGCGTGAAGTGCCTAATACATATGGAGTTACGTAAAACCCAATTAAGCACGTACGCTCTACTTATCGGCGCCCGACGGCGTTTCTTTGATGCTGCAACAGAGGCGTTACCATTACAGGTACGGTGTCGCCTAATAGCGCCCAGTTACAGAACAGCTGTTACTGTTCTAAAATTTGAGACGTGGGCCTGACCGGCTTCGTCTCTGGATGGGATTTCCGAAAGAGACTGGAGATGGTTTACAGCGTTTCGAGGTACTGCTTGAGCTCTTTCAGGTTTTCGTCGAAGTCCCGATCGGGATAGCCGAGTGCTCCCAGTGTTGAAATAACCCGTTCGGCTGCCTCAGATGGTACCTCGTACTCAAAGCGTAGCAGGACGTGCGTGGCAGCGTTTTCATCGAGCGGCTTGAAAAAGATTTCGCCGCCACTCGTGACGGTGTCTGGTCCGGCACCATGTTCTGATGCCCACCGGATATATTCATTTTCGACTTGCTCCTGTGTCTCCGCTACGAACTCTACCGTTGTATTGAACGGGGCGCGGACAATCCATCGGCTTCGATTCTCACCGCGAGTCTCGATGGATTTTACCGAGCTAAGCAGCTCTTCAAAGCGAGGAAACTCAGCCCAGAGGCCGTAGACGCGCTCCACAGGGGCCTCAAAGCGCACTTCTTTTTGAATAACAGGCATATCAAATTGTACCCAATGTCATTTAGCAGGTAGTGCGAGGGAAATACCTATCCCGCAGCGTCTTAAGCTAATTGAATTTCGTGCCCCGAACAGGGGTAGAATGTAAATCCTTAGACACGCTTGTCGGGGCGTTAAGGGCGGAGTGTTACGCCTCTGCCGCACCGTTTTCCGATGGGGCGCTTTCCGTTGCCTCGGTGCCCTCTTCATCTTCAGGTGCCTGCTCTTCGTCTTCGCTTACCACGCGAGTCACATCAGCGATGGTGTCGCCATCTTTCAGATTAATCAGGCGCACACCTTGTGTATTGCGCCCCATCGTGCTGATGGGCGCAACTTCCATGCGGATCATAAGGCCGCGCTCGGTAACGATCATCAGGTCATCTTCTTCGTGCACCCCTTTCACCGCTACGAGCGGCCCGGTACGAGATGATTGATTATGCGTGATTACGCCTTTTCCACCCCGTGAATGGACGGGGTACTCCATGATGGGCGTGCGTTTACCGTAGCCCTTCTCGCTTACTGTGAGTACGCAGAAGTCATCCTGGCCTTCACGTGAAACGACGGTGCCTACCACGTGCTCTCCATCTTCAAGCGTAATACCTCGAACGCCCCGGGTATTTCGACCCATGGCGCGCACCTGATCCTTTTCGTTGAACTGTACCGCACGACCTCCGGAGGAGGCGATTAGCACGTAAGCATCGCCGTCGGTAAGGTGGGCTTCCAGCAGCTGATCGTCGTCTGTGATGGAGATCGCAATGATGCCATCTACGCGGGGTCGGCTAAAGGCCTCAAGCGACGTCTTTTTCACCTGGCCATTGCGCGTGGTCATGAGCACGTAATGGCTTTCGAGAAACTCCTCGTCCTCGAAGTTCGATTTGCTTACGGCCAGCACCGCGCGCAGGCGGTCGTCGGGCGAGATCTGTATGAGATTTCGGATCGACCGGCCTTTTGCTGTACGGCTTCCCTCCGGAATTTCGTAGACCCGCAGCCAGTAGCACTGTCCATGATCGGTGAAGAAGAGGAGGTAGTCATGGTTCGAGGAGACAAACAGGTGCTCCAGGAAGTCGTCTTCGCGGAGCCCACCGCCGCGCATCCCAACGCCACCGCGCCCCTGTTGCCGGTATGAGTCGATGCTGGTGCGCTTGATGAGGCCCTGATGGGAGACTGTGACAACGACCTGCTCATCTTCGATCAGGTCCTCAATGATGATGTCGTCACCGCCGGCGTAGTCGATCTCCGTGCGACGCTCGTCGGCGTATTTTTCTTTGATGGCGAGCAGCTCTTCCTCGATGACCTGCATGCGGAGCTCCTCGCTTTGCAGGAGGCTGCGCAGCCGTTCGATCTCGCGGATGAGGTCGGCGTACTCGTCCTGAATTTTCTCACGCTCCAGCCCGGTCAGGCGGCTGAGGCGCAGGCGGAGAATGGCGTTGGCCTGCTCTTCAGAGAGCCATAGGCCTTCCTCCGGGGCGGGCACGTACTTGCCCATGAGCCGCTGTGCGGCACCACGCGCCGTATCCGCCTCGATGGGCGGCTGCATCGGCACGTTGAGACGATCCAGATCCTGCGCTGTCAGATGATCCGGATAAACGCCGCGCATCAGATTCTCGCGCGCCATGTCGGTGTCATCCGAATGGCGAATGATAGTGATAACGGCGTCCAGATTGTCGAGCGCCAGGCGCAGGCCTTCCAGAATATGGGCCCGCTCTTCCGCCTTCTTCAGGTCGAATTCTGTGCGACGCGTGACGACCTCGAGGCGATGGCGTACGTAATGCCGGATGGCCTCTTTCAGGGTCACCTGCCGTGGGCGGCCGTTTACCAGCGCCACCATGTTGACGCCGTACGTCTGCTGGCAGTGGGTGAATTTGTAGAGCTGGTTTTTGACGACGAGCGGCAGCGCATCCCGCTTCATCTCTACGACAATCCGGATGCCGTCTCGGTCGGTCTCGTCGCGCAGGTCGGAAATACCTTCGATACGTTCCTCCCGGCCGCACTGGGCAATGCGCTCGATGAGGGTGGTTTTATTGACCTGGTACGGTATCTCAGTGATGACGAGCGCCTGTCGCCCGGGCCGCACTTCTTCCTCGTGCATCTTCGCCCGCATGATGACGCGACCACGGCCTGTATGGTACGCCTGCTGCACGCCTCCATGGCCGTAAATGATACCACCGGTGGGGAAGTCGGGGCCGGGCATATGCTCCAGCAGGCCCTTCGTGTCGATCTCCGGATCATGCATAAAGGCCACCACCGCGTCAATCGCTTCCCCCAGGTTGTGCGGGGGAATCTTGGTGGCCATCCCGACGGCGATACCATCAGACCCGTTAACGAGCAGGTTGGGGAAGGCCGCCGGCAGTACCGTCGGCTCTTCCATCGTTCCGTCGAAGTTCTCCTGCATATCGACGGTTTCCTTCTCGAGGTCGGCCAGCATGTCGCCCGCGAGGCGCGTCATCCGCGCTTCCGTGTACCGCATCGCCGCCGCAGAGTCACCATCGATGGAGCCGAAGTTACCCTGGCCATCAACCAGCGGATAGCGCATCGAGAAATCCTGGGCGAGGCGCACCATCGTGTCGTACACAGCAGAGTCACCGTGTGGATGGTATTTACCGAGCACCTCACCCACGATACGGGCGCTCTTTTTGTAGGACGCCCCCGCACTCAGCCCCAGCTCTCGCATGCCGAAGAGCACGCGCCGGTGTACCGGCTTCAATCCATCACGAACGTCAGGAAGCGCGCGGCTTACAATCACCGACATAGAATAGTCGATGTAGGAGGACTTCATCTCCTCCTCGATGTTGATCGGAATAATCCGGGGATTTTCCGGCTGCATAAAACAAATGCTGGGTGTGAAAAAGATGCGAGCAACGAAGTGACTACGCGCTAAAGCGTTTCCACCACATAGCCTTTCAGTATACGGTTTTTTGCGTCAAGAAGCCACTTTTCTGCCGCGCTGAAAGGTGCTGTTAACGCAATTGCGTTGAATTTCTGATGCAGGGAAAAGCGCTCCGGGGAGCATGCCTTTGCCGAGCCACGTTTCTGCCGGAAAATAGCCCACTGAAGGGTGTTTGCAACACCTCGCACAAGACCTCTAATCCTGCGTATTTTGAGATGAGTTTTGTGCTTGATGCACGAAGCGCTCGCGGCTTCACATGGCCGTTCCGGTGGTTGGTTCACAAGAGAAGGTTATTTATGGCATCCGCTTCTTCCTTTGAGATTCAGGGCCATCGTGGAGCCCGGGGATTATTGCCCGAGAACACTTTGCCGTCGTTTCAGCGTGCGCTGGAGCTGGGCGTGGCGACGCTTGAGATGGACGTGGTGATCTCCGGCGATGGCGAGGTCATCGTCTCCCACGAACCCTGGTTTCACGCGGCGATTTGCTCGCTCCCATCAGGAGCGCCGGTTCCTCGTAGCACGCAGCGGAGCTACCGGATCTACGAGATGACGGTGCAGGAGATACAGGCGTTTGACTGTGGCATCCGGGGTAATCTGGCCTTCCCCGATCAGAAGCCCATGAGCGTGTACAAGCCAACCCTGCGAGAGGTAATCTCGCTTGCAGAGAGCTTTCATGGGGGCGCCAATCACACTCCCATTCGCTACAGTATAGAGGTGAAATCAAAGCGGCGGTGGGAAGGGCGCTATCAGCCAGACCCCGCCACGTTTGTGCGCCTGATTGGAGATGTCCTGCAGGAATGCCATGTAGGTGATCGCACCGCCTTGCTATCGTTCGATCGGCGCATATTACAGGAGGCGAAGAAAGCGGATGTAGGATGGGATATCGCATTGCTGATTCCGTACTTCCCGCGAAAGCGACTCCAGCGCCATCTATCGATGCTCGGTTTTATACCCGATATCTTCAGTCCGGACCATCGGCTCGTTTCGCCCCAGATGATAACCGGCGCACACGAGGCCGGCATGCGGATTATTCCGTGGACCGTAAACGATGCCCAGCGGATGGCGCTACTACGCTCGCACGGCGTGGATGGCCTGATCACCGATTACCCAGACCGGGCCCTGGGCGTCCTTCGATCCGGAGATGTGGATGGATGAAAGGTATGCATCAGGGATTCTACAGAAATGAGACCCCTTCCGTGTCAAAATCGACACCGAAGAAGTCTGCCACGGTAGCGGCGTGGTCGTTGAAGCTCGCGCGCGTTCCGAGATTAGCATCTCCTGAGGCATTCCCGTTTACAAAGAGGAGCGGTACGTATTCGCGGCTATGATCGGTGCTTGGGGTAGTCGGGTCGTTTCCATGGTCGGCCGTGAGGATCAGCGCGGCATCGGGAGGTAGCGCGTCCAACAGTGTCGGGATGGCTTCATCCAGTTCCCTTAGCGCTGTAGCGAATCCGGCCGGGTCATTTCGATGACCGAATTCCTGATCGAAGTCTACAAGATTGGTCCACACAAACGTGGGCGGATCATCCGCTGCATGTGCCCGGATAGCCTGGAGCGTTGCATCGATACCCTCGGCGTTGGATTTTGTCTTGTTCATCTCGTCAAAGCCAACCTTGTCGAACAGGTCGGCAATCTTCCCGACAGAGACGGTTCGAACGCCATGTTCTTGCAGTACCTGGTGCAGGGCGGGGCGTGGCAGGGGGCGACTGAAGTCCTTGCGCTCCGCCGAAATTCGGGTATATTCGCCGTTCGACCCGACGAAAGGCCGGGCAATTACACGTCCAACACCGTGGGGCGGAACGCAGACCTCCGTGCGCGCGATTTGACAGAGCTCGTATTGCCTCGAAAGGGGGATGACTTGTTTGTGCGCTGCAATCTGAAAGACACTATCGGCTGAGGTATAGACGATGGGGTAGCCGGTCTTTTCGTGCTCGGCGCCAAGTTCTGCGATGATCGCGGTACCCGAGGCTGCTTTATTGCCAAGCACGCCTTCGCATCCGGTGGCTTTGAGAAACGCGTCTATTACGTCGGCCGGGAAGCCATTCGGATAGGTCGGGAACGGGTCGACGAGTCGCAGGCCAGCAAGCTCCCAGTGCCCGGTGGTACTGTCCTTGCCCGCTGATACTTCACGCATTCGGCCATATCGCGCAATCGGCGAATTAGGGCAACACAGGCCGGGCAGTTTGCGGATACAGCCGAGGCCGAGCTTTTCAAAATTGGGAAGGGAAGGGCGTTCGCGTTGGAGCACGTGCCCGAGCGTGTCGCTGTCCTCGTCTCCGTAATCAGCGGCGTCGGGCTGGGCTCCTATGCCCACCCCATCCATGACGATGGTAACAAAAAGCACAGGTACCTGGGGGCGTTGAAATGAAAGGAGGCTTTTATTCGATGAGCGTGGCAGCACCGGTTTCGTACGCCTCGCGCAGGGCAGCCGTAGCGTCGTTGCGAAGTGCTTCTGCATCACCCTGGTGGCGCTCGCCGAGCATTGCGACACCGATACTTATGCCGCCGGAAAGGACGCCCTCTTCTGCGCTGATGAAGTCCTGAACATCTGAAGCCCAGGTCTCAAGGTCGCTAATCGAGCTTCTGTGGAAGATACCGAACGTGAGTTCGCCAAAGCGCTCTACCCGTGCATCAGGCGAAGCTTTCTCGAGTCGCTTTCTGAGCATGCGCTCGGCTCTGGCCACCGCGCCGAGACCGTCATCGGCAATAACTTCTGCATCCCGCAGATGGACGAGCGCAAGCGCGAGCGGCTGGCCTTTTTGCTCGGCATCAGCTATCTCCTCCGCGATAATCTCGCGACGCGGGCGGACGCTCTTGTGCTCGCTACGCTGTGGTTGTTCTTCGTGCACTTCCTCCATCGGCTCCTCCTCAAGCACCGTGCTAAAGAGCTGTGCATACTGCGCCAGCACCTTGCGACCTCGCTGCGTACCGAGCTGCTCTTCAGCCAGTGAATCGACCAGTAAGAAGTAGGTTGACGGGCTTTCGGGACGCGTGATGGGGGCAAACCCAACCTCCGCCACGCTAACAGGCTCGCGGTAGAACCCGAGCGTTGTTAGAGGCAGGCCGCCCTGGCCCACATGACGCACCGAAACGGCGCGCTGTGTCATGGTAGCGGTCAGCAGCGGATTGCGCGTCGAAAATGTACCGCTGCGCAATGCGGCAGGCTCGTCACTTGTAAGCGCCTTGACTTCATAGGTGAGCGCCAATTCTTCCTGCTTCAGGAGGCACGCCGTGTGAGCGTTTAGCGCCTGACGCAGCGACTCAAGAAGAGGATGCCAGACAGGATGATGGGGCGGCTCCTCTGTCTCTGCCTCGTCCTCAGCTTCCCGAGGCGTGACTTCTTCTGGTTGAAGGTCGGGATCTTCACCGGTGCTGGCTACGCGCTCGGCCTCATCATCAGGGGAGGGGTCCTCAGCGGACATCGGGCGGTCGGCGCCCATCTTCTCCGGTTTCTCTGTCACCGGTGTCGCTCGCGACGGCGGTTCCGTCTTTTCAGGCGTATCCGCCTCTTTCTTTTCCTCAACTTTTGGCCGGGCTTTGGCCTTTTCGCGCGGCCGGATATCCATAATACCGAGCGAACGCAAATCGTCTTCCTCGTCCGACTTTTTGTCCAGAGGTACAGCATAGGACGAAGAATCGTCCTGTCGGCTGCGCCAGATTACTACGGCCAGAAGCACGATAGCTACTAGCACGAACAGTAGGCCAATGGTAAATAACATCGGGGTCTCAAACACGAAGGCAGCAATTGCTATGACAAAGGCTAAGACCGAGGAAAGTGCACGAATTATGCGACTGAATAGGGAGCGGCGCAACGTATTCGTACAGATTGGCTCGGGGGTACAAAGTGGCTGCAAAGTAGCAGCTTTTATATACGAAAGTCAATTCGAAGTACAGGCGGTTCTCC
>SLED01000097.1 GCA_007124945.1 Salinibacteraceae bacterium
CAAAACCTGTCCCGTGGTTTACAGGCAACGCTCTGCGGGCAGGCCGAGTGATGTGCCTCTTGCCTCCTATCTTGTATCTTGAGCAAGGTGCCGCAAGCGAAGGGTGTCATGCCAACAGTAGCGGATTTGCAGAACGAACGCTACCCCGGCACGGCGACTAACACCCCAGACCTTGCGGTCCTCGCTGACGCGACAGCCCCCTCAGGGGGCGGTTTTATCGCGCTTTCCGTGCCAGGTCCAATCCCGACGTTACATGGATCGCCAACCAACTCCTCCCTTTAGCGAGGTGCCGAAGGCAGAGGGTGTCAAGCCAACCGTCAAGACGCAGCACATCCGATGGCCTCGGGCCCTCATCAAAGAAAACGCCAGCGGCGCGTCCTTCTTGTAGGGTGACGCCAGGTACAACGAAAAGCGCCGCAGGGGCGGCCTACGCCTTTCACCGCTCCACCCCGTCACCTTGAGCGCAGTGAGCGAAGCGAACGAAGACGAAAGGCGACGGGCGCATCCTGCTTCCCCCCCCTTCCACCCCGCGCCATTCTGAGAAATCGTACGCCGATCGAGGACCTGTCCCCGACTACGATCAATGAATCTCTTGAATCGTTCAGCCAATGCCCGACGTGGGACCGAGACGGTCCCGGCTGTGCGTTGCAGCCGAGACGGCTGCAACGAGGATATAGGGTATACCGGCACGCATGCCCTGTGGCGCCAACCAACGCCAACCTTGAGGCAGGTGCCGCGCCCCACGCGGCTGAGGGCTTTAGGCGAACGGTTGAGACCGCACCAAGAGCCGCACCAGCAAGACGGCTTCGCATCCCCCGAACCAGTGGCACAACCCTCGACACCCGCAGGCACGCTGCCCCTCAATCAGGCACATGTGCAGGCTGCGCAGGGTGGCGCCCCATCATGTGATGTTTCTGTTAATCCCCGATTTCCGTGAGTGACGCCCCAGCGCTTTTTGGCTGTCTATAAGTGGACTGGGATACCGTGGAATCGGTACCCCCGGGCAACATCTTCAGTCCATCAGTCATGATCCACGATTTCTATTCATAGCTCTAATTATCCGTAGTCAATCCATCATGCTCCCTCGATTCCGCGACTGCAACTCCATCCTGACCGCCCTCACCGCTATCGGAAGCGGTATTATCCTGAGGGATGCGAATAAGCAGGAGAATCCCGCACCCAAAACGGTAGCCGCGAATAACCGGGCGCTGTGGGATGGGGAGGCTGCCCCGACTTCATGCCGGGCAGCGGTGGACTTGCCGTACGGCAGGGCGACCTTGCGCTGCACAATGCGGATGTCTTCTTCACGATCGAAAGGCACTGCGTATCTGACGAGGATTGCACTCCGTTTATCACGTTCGGAGAGCCGCTGGACACCATTCCCGTCGATGAATAAGTAATTCCGATACCACGAAAGCTGAGCGCTTTAACCAACACCAAGAAACTGTCATGAGAACCCAATCTCTTTTTCTCGTACTCGTCTGCTTCTGCCTGTCGGCCCACGGACTTGTCGCTCAGGACCACGACCACAATGGCGGAGAGGTCGCATTTGAGATCTCGTGCTCCGACGAGGCACAAAAACACTTCGAGGCCGCGCTGGAGCATCTGCACCACATGATGTACGAGCAGGCACGGCCAGTTTTTGAGGAAGCCATCGCAGCCGATCCCGCATGCGCGATGGCGCACTGGGGTGTCGCCATGACAAGCTTTCAGCCCCTCTGGCATCCGACGCCCGATGAGGGCCTTGCCCGCGGTAAAGCATCTGTAGCAGCCGCTCAGGCGCTTGCTGCGCCGACCGAGCGCGAGCAGGCTTTCATTGACGCAGTCGAGGCTTTTTTCACGGATCCAGACCCACCGATCGACAGTCGAGCTGGAGACCATGAGGCGCGCCTACAATCCTGGAAAGAGGCTCAGCGAGCCGTTCATGAAGCATATCCCGATGACGTAGATGCCGCTGCATTCTATGCGTTAGCCTCCATTTCCCACGCCCAAACGCAGTTTTCGCCGTATGAGGAGCGAGACCTTTCCCCCAACATCGAAGCCGGTGAACTGCTTGAGGAGTTCTTCGACGCGCATCCAGAGCATCCTGGACTCTTCCATTATCTGATTCACGCATACGACAATCCCGAACTCGCTCACAAGGCTGAGGAAGCGGCGCGCGGCTACGACCAGATTGCACCCGAAACGGTGCACGCCCTCCACATGCCGAGCCACATCTTCGTTCGAATGGGGAAATGGGAAGAGACGATTGAATGGAACAAGCGCTCCGCCGACGCAGCGCTCGCCGAAATGGAAGTGGATCCCCATGCCAGCGCTCACTACGTGCATGCATTGGACTATATCATGTACGGGCAGCTACAACTTGGCGACGAGGAGGGTGCGCGGGAAACCTTTGAACGCATCCGAGAAGCCGGCGAAATATATCCCGCTCCGTTCGCTGGCTATAACACCGCGGCCCCGCAGGCACGCTACGTGCTGGAACGGCAGCAGTGGGATGAGGCCGCCAACCTTGAGGTTGCCTACCCGGACGTGCTTCCGTGGGATAACTATCCGGCTGCCACCGCGCTCTTTCACTACGCTCGTGGCCTCGGTGCCGCACGCACGGGAGACCTTGAACAGGCGGAAGTAGAGCGTGACCACCTCGCTGATGCCGTGCGGGCGCTGCGGGATGCCGGCGACACATACTGGGCCTACATGACCGAGGCTCTGGGTAACGCCGTGGAGGCCTGGATCCTCTACGAACAAGATGAAACTGAGCCAGCACTTGAACTCATGCGGGAAGCCGCCGATCTCGAGGACTCTATGGACAAGCATCCTACCTCTCCCGGAGAAGTCCTGCCGGTGCGGGAGCTCTACGGCGAACTGCTGCTGCAGGAAGGACAATACGAGGCTGCGAAGCGCGCATTCGAACAATCATTGGAGCGCACCCCGAATCGCAAAAACGCGCGACGCGGCCTGGATCAGATCGCCGGCGCCTACTAATCTCCTCATCGAAATATCGACCGGTACACCCCGCTGCACTGTTAGCCTTCACCCCGCGGGCTGGCATCGTGCATGCGTGAATGAGCCCACAATTACGGATGTATTCAACCTCGCGACGTAACCAATCTCAGGAAGACCTTCGGACCCATGATACACACGAGTCACCATCCCATCCTCAAGATAGGGCTTTGCCTAACCCTTGCTATAGCCGTAATCGTGTTCGTCGTCAGCTGCGACAGCGTCACCGATCCCAATGAAGGACACGGGGTCGAGCAGATTGTCATCTCCCCGCAGAGTGCCGACATTCCTGTGGGAGAACAGAAACAGTTCTCTGCCCATGCGCTCGATGCTGATGGCGATACCATAGACACGGAAGGCCTGGAGATCGAATGGGAATGGTGGTCCACGGATACCGAGATATTTACCGTTAATGAGGAGGGACTCGTTGAGGCCCTGAGCGCGGGCGAGGCTGACTGCATCGTGGAGGCAACTATACTCGTGGACGAATCCAACTTTACCGGGCGCGATACGGCACGGGTGCGGCCGTTTTAACACCCGCCCCTCACAGGGCCGGGCGTCCGTGCAACGCGTCACGTCTCTGACCGGGCGCCAGTGTGTCAACGTAAAGCTTCGCGTAGCGACGCGTCTAACGAGGATGTTCATCACCGCAACCCCGCCGGCCGCTTACTCACTATTTCGAAGCGCGCACGCCTCGACGGCCAATACACCACTGACATCAGAGGTCAGGGCGCACTGGTTCGCTGAATGCATCCTCGGCAGATCCCGGTGACGATACGCAACGATCTCCATTCGAGACCAAATCAATAAGTGACTGACGAGCGATGACTGACCTGACCCCCGATGACCTTAAGCAGACGGCAGCTACGTATGAGGAGCTCATGGTTCCTGCGCTCTTCGAACCCTGGGCGGATCGGAAGTTGGAAATCGCACAGGTAAAACCCGGCGACCGCGTGCTGGATGTCGCCTGTGGCACCGGCGTTGTGGCGCGAAGTGCAGCGAGTTACACGACTGCCGACTGGTCGGTTTACGGGATCGACGCCAATCCAGCTATGCTCTCCATTGCTGAGGAGATGGCCCCAGGCATCGTATGGAATGAGGGAACAGCGGAAGAGCTAACGTGCTCCGATGACAGTTTCGATGTCGTTTTTTGTCAGTTCGGGATGATGTTTTTCCAGGATCCCGCTGCAGCGCTACGGGAGATGAGCCGCGTGCTCACACCAGGGGGCCGATGCGTCGTTTCCGTTTTTGATTCGCTGGACTACGTTCCGGGCTATGACGTGCTGACCCGTGTTTTCGAGCAGGTGGTTGGAGAAGAGGTCGCCCAGGCGTTCCGGCTTCCCTTCTCAATGGGTAATAAGAGCACGTTGAAGTCGCTCTGCGCTGATGCCGGTCTTTCCTCGCCCCGGATCACCACCGAAGAAGCCTCCGCTCAATTTCCTGACGTCAGCGCCATGGTTCGTGCAGATGTGGATGGCTGGTTTCCTTTTGCCGGGATTTCTCTTGACGACGACCAGATCGAGCGTGTCATTCAAACGGCCAAGGAAGAGCTTGAAGCGTTTACCGGACCAGATGGCCAGATATCGTTTCCGGTTCGCGCACATCTGATTATGATTGACGGTAAATGAACCATGCACGGCATGAGACCGAAGTAGGCCACGTCAGCGAAACTCTTCATCGCTGAAAAAAGGTCGGCGCATGGATTGCGATAAACGACAACAGCCTCGGGCGTGCGCTAATCACTTAGCAAATCGACATCACGAAAAACAACACACTAACGCTTCCCTACGCTCGCAAGAGACAAGCGCCCGAAGCTGATGACCAAGAGATGCGGATGCCGTATCATCTCGATAACCGGTATTGTATCCATATCCTCCACTCGTGCGATGCCCTCTGACCTCTTCAGTATCGTGATCACAGCCGGAGTCCTGATTCAAGCGATCGGGTTGTGTATCGTGATTTATCAGCTCTCGCGTATGAACCTATCGATCCGCGTCTCCGCGCAGACAGCATTATACCAGCAGGCTTCTGATGCTCGCTCATACCTGGTGGAATACCCGGAGCTTCGTAAATATTTTTTCGACGGGGTTCCGGCCGATCCGGACGCGCCCCACTACGATCGGGTGAAAACGGTCGCTGAGCTTTTCCTCAACTACCTTGAACATCTGCTACTTCAGCAGAGCACGCTGCGAAAATCAGACTGGACTGCCTGGCAAACCTTTGTGCAACAAACCGTGAGGAATAGCCCGATTCTGCAAGAACTCATCAGGCATCCACACGCGTCGTACTCTCGTGAACTGACAGCGCTTTGCGACGAGATTCTATCTGAAGCTACGGACACGCTTAAAGCGTAACATGATGGAGAACGTAACGAGCCTTTTTCCTCACTTGCGTTTCGCATCGGAGCGAATGCGGAGACCGTTCGTTGTCCGCATATCTTTTCAAAACGGCGGCTTCAGATGCCCAACCCACTCCTTCAGACAGACGACCGCGGCATCTACTGTGCGGCCGGCGACTTCCACATCGACCCGTGGAAGCCGGTACCCCGCGCGGTGGTGACGCATGCGCATTCCGATCACGCGCGTCCGGGGTCGCAGGCATACCTCGCGTCGCGCACCTCGGAACCCTTTCTGCGTAAGCGGCTCGGGAAGAGCATCTCGCTGCAAACCGCCGATTTCGGGGAAACGGTGACGCTGAACGGTGTCCGCGTTTCACTACATCCGGCGGGCCATATCCGCGGTTCGGCGCAGGTGCGTGTGGAGCACAACGGCGAGGTATGGGTGGTGACCGGCGACTACAAGGTGCGCCCGGATCCGACCTGCACACCGTTCGAACTCGTGCCGTGCGACGTTCTGATCACCGAGTGTACGTTCGGTCTCCCGGTCTATCGCTGGCCTGAACCGGAGGACGTGGCCAAAGAGATCAACGACTGGTGGCGCCAAAACGCGAGCGAAGGTCGCACCTCGATCATGTTTGCCTACGCACTTGGCAAGGCGCAGCGGGTGCTCGCGCTGCTCGACGACTCCATCGGGCCGATCTACACGCATGGCGCCGTGCAGCAGATGACGCAGAGCTACCGTGAGGCGGGCGTCAAGCTGCCGGCGACTACCTACGCCACCGGCAAGGACACCTCACACGACTACACCGGCGGCATGGTAATCGCCCCGACGTCCGCCGGACGGTCGAACTGGATCCGGCGCTTCTCGAGTCCCTCCACCGGCTTTGCCTCCGGCTGGATGATGCTCCGCGGCACGCGTCGTCGCCGGGCAGGCGATCGCGGCTTTGTGCTCTCCGACCACGTCGACTGGCCTGCGCTGATGGATGTGATCGACGGCACGGGCGCCGAGCGCGTCCTGCTCACCCACGGTGACACCGCCATCGTCACGCGCTGGCTGCGCGAGCAGGGCATTGACGCCCGGGATCTCGAAACACCGTTCGCCCGGCAGGAAGAAGACGTCGCGGAGGAGGCCTGAGTCATGGAACGCTTCACGCAGCTCTACGCCGCCCTCGACGAGACCACCTCCACCAACCGCAAGGTGAAGGCGATGGTGAACTATTTCGACGAAGCCCCGCCGGAGGACGCCTGTTGGTCGGTGTACTTCCTCTCCGGCCGGCGCCCAAAGCGCTTGCTCTCCAGCCGCGCGATGCGTCGCTGGGCGGCAGCGGCTGCCGAACTCGAGCAGATCGGTTCGGATCAGACCGCGCCGATGCCGGAATGGATGTTCGAAGCATGCTACGGCGAGGTGGGCGACCTTGCGGAGACGATCTCGCTGGTCGTTCCCACCGAAGAGCGAGGCGCACCGCGACCGCTTCACTACTGGGTGGAAGAGCGCCTCCTGCCGATGCGCGCGATGGAAGAGGACGAGCAGCAGGCGGAGATGACGCGCATCTGGAAACAGTTCACGCAGGCGGAGCGCTTCGTCTGGACCAAGCTGACGACCTCCGCTCTGCGCGTCGGGGTCGGCAAGAAACTGCTCATCCGCGCGCTGAGCGAGTTCAGCGGCATCGACAAATCGGTGCTCAGCCACCGCCTGATGGGGCCGTGGAAGCCCTCAGCGGAGTTCTACGAGCAACTCCTTTCGGAAGATGAAACCGACGCGGCTGCAAGCCAGCCGTATCCGTTCTGCCTCGCCCGGCCCCTCGAAGACGACGTCGAGACGCTCGGCTCACCCGACGACTGGCTCATCGAGTGGAAAGCCGACGGCATCCGCGCGCAGCTCATCCGGCGGCAGGGCGAGGTCTTCATCTGGTCGCGCGGCGAGGAGCAGATCGGCCATCAGTACCCCGAGGTGCGCGAGGCGGTACAGGCCTATGTGCCCGACGGTACGGTGGTGGATGGTGAGCTGCTGGCTTTCAAAAACGATGAGGTCCTTCCGTTCGGGCAGATGCAGCGGCGCATTGGGCGGAAGAACGTCAGCAAGCAGATGCAGCGCGAGGTGCCCGTGGTGTTTGTCACGTACGACCTTCTGGAGATGGGCGGGCACGATGTTCGCGAGGAACCGCTTCACGAACGGTGTGCGATGCTTGACCGCCTCGCAGAAGATCATTTCACAAACGAGAAGCTACGCCTCTCCCCGCTTCTCGACGGGTCGTGGGAGGAGCTGCAGGAGCTGCGTGAAGAAAGCCGCGAGCGGAAGATGGAAGGCTTCATGCTCAAGCGCCGAGATGCGCCGTACGTCGGCGGGCGGAAGACCGGCATCTGGTGGAAATGGAAGGTGGATCCGTACACGCTGGATGCGGTGATGCTCTACGCGCAGCCGGGCAGCGGCCGGCGGGCGAGCCTCTTCACCGACTACACGTTCGGCCTATGGCAGGGTGATGAGTTGAAACCGTTCGCAAAGGGATATTTCGGCCTGACCGACGACGAGTTCGAGGAGATCACGCGCTGGGTACGGCGCAACACCGTCGACCGCTTTGGGCCCGTGCGGCAGGTGGAGCCGGAACTGGTGTTCGAGATCGCGTTCGAAGGAGTGCGGCGCAACAATCGTAAGGACATCGGCATGAGCGTGCGATTCCCGCGAATGGCGCGCTGGCGCCGCGACCTCAGCCCGTCCGATGCCGACAGCGTCGACGACCTCGCACGCCTTCTCCCCGACCTTCCCGAGTAACCCATGCCCACCGACTCCACACCCGTCTCCATGCTGGACTGGTTCAGCCGGCAGGGGTGGGAGGTCTTCCCTTTTCAACAGGAGGCGTGGACTGCGTACCGTGAGGGGCACTCCGGCCTCTTGCACGCCCCAACCGGCACCGGCAAAACGCTGGCGGCTATCGGAGGGGTGATCGACGAGGTCCTTCAGCAGAAAAACACCAACGCCAACCCCGAGGGCGCGCCGTTTACTGTCCTGTGGATAACCCCGATGCGCGCCCTCAGCAAGGACACGCGCCGCGCTATCGAAGAGGTAGTGCAGGCATTTGATCTCCCCTGGCGGGTAGAAACACGCACGGGCGATACGAAGCAGAGCATCAAACGGAAACAGCCGGCCCGCCCGCCTGCGGTCCTCATCACCACGCCCGAAAGCCTGGAGATTCTGCAGACGCACTGGCAGTTCGTGGAGGCCTGCGCGTCGCTGCGACTTATCGTGGTGGATGAATGGCACGAGCTGCTACAGTCGAAGCGCGGCGTGCAGGCCGAGCTGGGCCTCGCCCGCGTGCGCCGCTTTGCACCGGAAGCCCGGATGTGGGGCCTCTCAGCTACGCTCGGCAATATGGAGCTCGCACGGGACATCCTCCTGGGCCGCGACAATGCTGACGGACTTATCATCGGCGGAGGGCAGGAGAAGGAGCTTACGATCGATACGCTGCTGCCCCGCGACATCGCACATTTCACCTGGGCCGGACATCTCGGCCTCACGATGCTGGAGCGCGTGCTGGATGAGCTTGAAGACGTCGACAGCGCACTTCTCTTCACCAATACGCGCTCGCAAGCCGAGCAGTGGTACCACGCCCTCACTCACGCGCGCCCCGACTGGATCGGCACGATCGCACTGCACCATGGCAGCATGGATTTGGATAAACGCTCCTGGGTTGAGGAAAACCTGCGCGAGGGCCGGCTGCGGTGCGTTGTGTGCACCAGCACGCTCGAACTGGGCGTCGATCTACCCGCCGTGGATCGCGTGTTTCAGGTGGGAAGTCCCAAGGGTGTGGCGCGCCTGCTCCAGCGAGCCGGACGGAGCGGCCATCAGCCCGGCGCGGCAAGCAGAGTAACGGGTGTGCCGGCACACGCGCTGGAGATCCTTGAGTTTGCCGCCGCGCGACGCGCTGCAACCGAGGAGCACCTCGAACCGGTTCGGCCGATCGAGAACGCACTCGACGTGCTCATCCAGCACATGGTGACGGTGGCGATCGGTGGTGGCTTCGAGCCGGAGCCGTTTTTCGACGAGGTGCGGAGCGCCTACAGCTATCGTAACCTCTCGCGAGACGCGTTCCAGCAGGCGCTTCATTTTGCGAGAGGCTACGAAACCGGCCTCGGGCATGGTAGCGCCGCCAATCAAAACCGCATCTGGCTGTACGAGGGCAAATCGCGTCGGATGAAAGGCCGCTACGTCTGCAGCGACGGCGACCTGATCACGCGGCACCGGATGAGCATCGGCACTATCCTGGGTGATGCCGAGCTCGAGGTAAAATACACGACCGGCTACTCGCTCGGCACGGTGGAGGAAAGTTTTCTGTCGAAGATCGAGCCCGGAGACCATTTCATCTATGCCGGGAAGAGCCTGGAGCTGGTGCGCGTCCGCAACATGGAGGCGATCGTGCGCAAGGTGTCGTCGAGCGAGCAGGCGGTCGTGCCGCGGTGGATGGGCGGGCGACTGCCGCTCTCCACACAGCTCTCAGCCGCGATCCGCGCCGAGCTAACGCGCTTCCTGAATGGGGATGACTTGAATGCAGAACTGGAGCACCTGCGCCCGTTGCTGGAGCTTCAGCAGCGGTGGTCCACGGTGCCCGATGAGGAAACCCTGCTCATCGAGCGCGTGAAGTCGCGGCAGGGCTACCATCTGTTCTTCTACCCATTTGAAGGCCGGCGCGTGCACGAGGGGCTGTCGGTGGTGCTGGCGCAACGGCTTGCGGCACTTGAGCCCATCACCTTCACCATCGCTGTCAACGACTACGGCTTCGAGCTGCTCTCGCCCGAGCCGGCGCCGCTGGAGCGTGCACTGGCCGGCGACTTTTTCTCGACCGATAATCTGAAGGAGGAGATTGACTCAAGCATCAACGATGCGGAGATGGCG
>SLED01000089.1 GCA_007124945.1 Salinibacteraceae bacterium
GGAGGTGGAATTCTTCGAAGAGGATCTGATCTCTTCGGAAAACCGAAGGAGAGCTTATGTGCTTTGCATGGATATAGATGAAACTGACGCGCCGCACGTTGCCCTCACGTTGGAGTTGGATGGCTTGCTCTGGACAGGCGACCTTAAGCTTCGCCGGGGTTTGGAGGCCAAAGGTTTTACGCGCTTTTTCGATCCATTCAATGAGTAGCCGCGGCGTCACACTACTCGCTACCGAATGCACCAATGTTCTACCCGGACGAGAACTGTAGTCCGTGACGAATACAATGATATCTTTCCTCGAAGCGCCACGATCGCGTCGTCACGCTACATTGTCTTATCGCCGGAGTCGTTTATATCGCTAACCCATTCTTCGATACGCCGAAGGAGCCCAGTAGAGTTTTGAGGGTTGATCGATTGAGTCGCGTCTTACAGATAGGGACCCAGTACGCGAGCGACGAGCCATCCGTATAATCGGTCCCACGTGGAACGGTTGTCCAGGTCAGCTTGCGTGATTCGTTCGGCGTTCTCCAGGTCGGCGTCGAATCGAGTGGCCATTTCCCGGCCGGTCTCTTCATGAAGGATATTGACGTTCGCCTCATCGTTCAGCCGAAACGAGCGGTTGTCGAAGTTGGTGGAGCCCATCGTCACGAAGTGCTCGTCAACAACCATGAGCTTGGCGTGGTACATGGTCGGCTGGTACTCGTAGATGTGTACACCAGCTTCTAACAGCGAACCGAAAAGCGTGCGCGAGGCTTTCCGCACGTAATTCTGATCGATTTGCTCGCCCGGTGTGAGCAGCGTCACCTCCACGCCACGCGCCGCAGCGTGCTTCATCGAGTTGAGAAATCTGTCGTCGGGGAAGAAGTATGCCGAGCCAATCCGAATCGACTCCGTGGCCGCTGCCATCGCGTAGAGTAGCATCTTGCGAACCTTTTGCCGGCTCTCGATCGGGTGGCTGGTGGTTACCTGCATGGGAATCGGGCCGGCTGAATCGAGAGGCGGGTAGTACTGGCTGCCGGACAGCAGTTCGTTTTCTGCATATACCCAGTTGTGTGAAAAGGCTCCCTGCAGTTGCCCTACAATAGGCCCGTGGAGGCGAAAGTGATAATCTTTGTACCCGCCATCATCTGGCGCGGGAAGCCACGGGTCGGCCGTGTTTGCTCCGCCGGTGAACGCGGTGGTTCCATCAGTAATGAGCAGCTTGCGGTGGGTGCGGTGATTGAAATGAGCAAGCTGGTACCAGGCAGGTTGTCGCCATCGCACCACCTCAACACCGGCTTCTTGCATTAGCTCCAGCTTTTCGCCTGAGGCCAGCGCCGAACCGAGGTAATCCATGACAAACCGCACCTCCACACCTCGCTCCGCTGCTGCAGCAAGGGCCTCCGCCATCGGCCTGCCCACATCCTCTCCGTAATAATTGAACGTTTCCTTGTGAATGCTCTCCGTGGCTGTCCGTATATCCTCATGCATTGCTTCAAAAATGTCGGACCCGCGGTCGTAGATGGTGAGGTCGTTTCCGTCAACCCACGGGCCACCGGTCAGGATACCTGTTTCGCGCTTAAAGCCTTCATCCGTAACCGCGTAGGGGGTGGTAATCGTGTCGGTTACGCGCTTGGGCTCCGGACGGGCATTGAAAAAGAGGATGGTGGCAATCACAAAAGCGACAAACAGCCCTGTGGCCAGCAAGACCAGCGTTTTGCGGTTGAGTGTTACCATTTCAGTTCCTCGAAGACGTGGAAGACCACCGGGTGCATCATGAGCGGTATCAGGTTGGATGATACTACTGCGCTTTACAAACCACCAACCCGACCCGAGTGCGACTGAAGCTACGGTGTGGTGGTAGACCTTCAGTCAGAGCCTTAGCTGGGGTGCACGGCGGAGCCCGCAGCGGGTTGTGATCGGCAAAAGAGGCACCGGCCGTTCAAGTCGCTGCTCGTTCAACTATGGGGATAGTGACCTCTCGACGAAGCAATGCGTACGCACGGCAGCTCTTGAAACCTTCGCCTCCTGAATTGATTTTCAGCCAGCATACGCTTCCGCCTCAAGCCCTTGGTCAGTGTAATGTCTGTAACCCCTCGCGAGCGCGCCGCGAATGAACTGCAAGAGCTCCATCTTCTCTTCCGCTACGCCGATTATCAGGATGCTCGCGCTGGGCGCATTGACGAACTGCTCGTACGTCTTGAAGGGCGCCTACGCGTGATGCACTGGGTGGGTGTGGCCGTGGGTATTGCCTTTGCGGCATGGGCGGCGCTTCAGTTTATCATCTACGGGCAGACAGGCGAAGGGAGCACTCTCGCCCTCGCCGTCCTTAAAATGCTGCTGGCCGGCGGGTATGTCACCTATTGGGTTTACCTGTCGGGGCACTACGCCGGCCAGATCTCGAAGGTGCGTGCTCTACTTGAGGTTGCAGATAAACAACCAGATACTACGCAGCAAGCCCCACAGTACGCTTCATGATCGCGAAAGCGGCCTTAGCAGCGGTCCCCCGGTAGTAGAGGCCGGATAATTGCTTCCAGTAAAGACCGCGCCACCGCCTAACCCGTCATGCTGAGCGCAGCGAGCCTGCGAGCGAAGACGAAGCATGACCCCGTCTCCAATCGGCTGGTGCCGATTTGCGCTCAGGCTGACGGGCGGGGTGGAGTTTGATTTCCATTACGCCGGCTGTTCTCTCCTCGATTGCATAGGTTACGGGCGGAAGCAGCCCGGTGTAGATTGCTTCATCGCGTGGCTTCTCGCAATGGTAGGTAGGGCGAAACGCGACTGGAGACGATCCACCGGGTCGTCTCTACGGGCGTGTTCTTCGTTTCTGCGACCCGTCGCTTCATCGATTCGTCGTCCCCGGTCTCCGTCACTTTCGACGCGCGGTCGTGCGCCGCCACGTGTGGTTTCATCGACGTACCACCGCCAATTCCCGCACTCAAACTACTCCCGCGCCCGCACGCGCACTCCGTCTTCCACGTCGTTGCCGGGGTGGGCGATAACGGTCTGGCCTTCCTCCAGTCCGGCGCGGATTTCGGCGCGGAGGCCGCTGCGCTCACCCACCTCAACCGGTGTACGTCGCGCCCGGCTGTTTTCGATGGTGAACACAGCCCAGCCATCATCGATGCGGAAGAGCGCGCTGGTGGGTACCTGCAACACATCGCTGCCTTCCCACACGATGAACCGCGCCAGCACGCGAAAGCCGGAGCCGAGGCGGAGGTCGTCGTGCGGGCGCGTGTCGAGGCGGGCGTGGACCGTGACGCGCTGCTCCTCTACGCCCAACGCGGAGACGTCGGTGCGACCGTCGGGGTCGAAGCGCCCCACAGTGGCACGCAGGGTGTCCGGCCCGCCCCACTGTTCGAGCAGCACCGGGGTGCCCGGCCGCAGACGGAGAGCATCCTGTGAGAGGACGTCCACCTGCACCTTCAGCGCTTCGGTATCGCCGACCTCTACGAGCGGCTCGCCGGGTTGAATTGGTCCTTCGCTCTCGCGATGCACCGTAAGGATTTGTCCGGCCGCCGGTGCGCGCACGACGGATGCCACGGAGCCGTCTTCTGCGCCTCCCCGCAGCGTGGCGCGGGCGGCACGCAGATCAGCCTGTGCGGTTGCAACACTCGCCCGGGCGGCAGCCTCCTGCGCTTCAGCCTGCAACGCTTCGGCGGTGGCGCGCTCCAGCTGCTGTCGCGTGGCCGACCCCTGCTCGTGTAGCCGCTCTACCCGGCGCCGCTCCTCCCGTGCCCGGGTGGTTACTGCTTCCGCCGCATCGACCTGACGCTCAGCGCTTTCAACTCCAGCCTCAGCACCCGCAAGCCGCGCCTCGGCCTCCGCGCGCATGCGGCCGTCCAGTATCGGAGCAGTAGGCGCCATCACTGTTGCCACGGTGTCGCCGGCTGAGATCGCATCACCGGACTCCAACCGTAGCCGCTGCAGCCTCCCCGCGACCGGCGCGCTCACCACGTAGCGATCCTGCACCGCCGTCACACCCTCTTCTTCCACCACCACCTGCAGATCGCCACGCGTTACTTCGGCTGACTGAACAGATAGCGCAGCCGGCCAGAAGCCGTAGACGATCAGGGCCAGCACGACAACGGCTGCCACAGTCAGCGCAACGGCTTTTCGGGAGAAGGAAAGCATATGTTCACTCACGGGCTTTTCTAAAAGTGCGCCGTACCGGTGGAATAAAAGAGATTAACTGTCACCCAACTCCTTCACCGGTGGTTAGCAAGATCTTCCGGCATCCTATACGAGAACCTCTCGGCCGGGGTTACTGGTCGAAGATAGCGGCTGCAGCGTATGCAAAATGCACGGCTCACCTACTGATGTATTGCCGCCATCCACACGTACTGCCTCAGTGCTGCCCCTCCGATTCCTGTACTATACCGAGCGTACTTCAAAGAATCACGTTTTCGTGTGATCGGCGGAAGCGCGCCGCGTTTTCCGAAAGACGTCAGGCCTGTCTCGACGGGTAAGTGAGTGGATGGATGTCCTCCCAGAACTGCCGCAGGAGGATCATCCCATCTTCTCGTTGCGCACCCACAGTGACATTGCAAATTTCACTTCATACCCAGCGATCCACCCAAAACGCTTTTCGATTATCGTAAAAACAGAATAGTATTCAGTTTATATCAAATATTGACGTGTATTCGAAACAAATATGATGGGGTCGCTGAATCGTTACTTTTCCAGGATGCTTTTTAATTGCACAGTTGGATAGCCGTAGAGATGTTGATGCACTGGAGTATCGGGGCTTACCCAGTGATAGCACAAAATGAGCTATTCCCACATCATCGGTATTGACGGTGCCTCAGCTCGCCAACCTGAGCACGATAGGGTGGCGATTGTCGGAGCTGCCTATGTCGACGGCCGACTCGAGGAAATCCTGACGGATAGCGTTGCGCACGATGGCGATGATGGGACGGATGTGATGGTACGCCTCGTGCGCCAGTCCGGTCATCTGAATCAAGCAGAGCTCATAATGCTGACGGATATCACGTTCGCGGGTTTTAATGTGATTGATCTCAGGCAACTTTCTGAAAGGCTCTCGTCTCCTGTACTCGTATGCGCACTGCGTCCACCGGACCGCGAGGCGCTAAAGAAATCGCTCCTGGGGTACGTTAAGAATGGCCGGGAGAAGTGGGCACGCATTGCGGCGCTTGGGCCCATGCAGCCAATAGCCGGTCTATACGCGCACTTGATCGGGCTATCCAACTCAACAGCCAAGCAGATTATTGAGCGAACCTCCACGCATGGATTTATGCCTGATCCGCTCCGAACCGCCCGCCTCGTGGCCTCCGGTCTCGAAGACGGACTTTCAGTTGGGGCGTCGTAAGGATGTAACCCCTGTCGGAGGTTGCTCTCTTCATCGGCTGGAAGCTCGTTTGACGTTGTCCGGCAGCGCCGGCCCCGGCAGAGTCATCCCCGCCCCCTCACAGTCCGTTTCGGGTGCCGTGGTTTCGTTGTCACTCCCTGGTTTTAAGCACCGCGATGAGGTCCAGCGTGTGGAGGCGGCGCCGGACGATGAGCGCGGAGAAGACGGCTGAGGCGATCACCACGGTGGCCGCCATTGCAAACGTGCTCCGGGTGAGCACCAGCGGAATCTGGAACAGGTCGGTGGCGAGCGTGGCTGCCACTCCGGCCGCCGCCACGGAGCCGAGGACAAAACCGAACGGGATAGCCAGCACCGTTAGCAGCGCGATCTCTCCGATGAGGATATAGCTTATTTCCCCACGTGTGAAACCCAGCACACGCAGGCTGGCCAGTTCTCGGTCGCGCTCCGAGAGTGTGATGCGGGCGCTGTTGTAAATCACCCCGAACGCAATGATGCCGGCAAACAGGCTCAAGATAAAAGTGAACACCAACAGCGTCTCGGCGGAGGTCTCTTCAAATGCCTCAACCACGCGATCCTGCGAAAGGACGCTGGCCACCTGCGGGCGGTCCAACAGCCGATGCTGAAGCACCTGCGCCTCCGCATCATCAATCATCAAAAAAGCGCCGGAGAGTGCCGGTCCTTCCCCGACCAAGCGGTAAAGCGCTTCAAAGTCCATGTACGCACCCATCCCGATGAATTGCTCGGTGAGGGCCACCACCGGCACCGTTCGGGTGGGGCGAGCGCCCTCACGCACCTCCACGCGGACGTGGTCGCCAGGGGCTACCCTCAGTACGTGAGCCAGGCGGTCACTCAGCACAATCCCTTCCGGTGGGATCAATATCGGCCGCAACTCCCGGTCGATCACGCGCCGGAGGTAGGCGTCCGGGAGAATACCGTCCAGTGATGTATCCTGCGTACGATGCTCGTGGTGCAGCCTCACCGGTACCGACCGAAGCGGCTCGGCGTAGGTGACGCCCTGCAGGCTGGCGATTTCGTAGAGTGCGCGCGGAGAGGTGGGCTCGGTGAATGTGACCGTCAGGTCCTCTCGCTGGGCAATCTCGTACTGTGCCTCCACCAGGTAATCCATTGCATCGGTGAAAAAGAGGCCGAGGACCAGAATGGCACAGGCGGCCGACATGCCGGCGACCGTGAGCACGGACTTGACGGGCTGGCGCTCCAGGTTACGCAGGATCATTCGCGTGGGCTGATCAAAGAAGCGCTGCAGCCCGATCCGCTCGATGATCGTGGGCTTGAACGTAGGCGGGGCGGCCGGGCGCATCGCCTCGGCCGGAGGCAGGCGGACGGCCCGGCGCACCGACCCGAGCACGCCAATCAGCGACGCACCTGCGGTAAGTGCAAAAGCTGTTAGCACCACCGGCAGATGAAAGCTGTATTCCAAAGAAGGAAATCGGAAATAGTCGAGGTACAGCTGTCCCAGCAGGTGCTCGATCCACACACCGAGTACGGTGCCCACGATAGCGCCTGCGGTTACCACACCCAGCACCAGTGTGATATAGTGGGCTCCAACCTCGTAGTCGCTGTAACCAAACGCCTTTAGCATGGCGATCTGCTCGCGCTGCAGGTTGACAAGCCGTGCGACCACGATGTTCAGAAGGAAGGCGGCTACCAGCAGGAAGATGAGCGGCAGCACCGTGGAGGTATTCTCCAGTTGCTCGAATTCGATTTCGAGGAACGCGTGGGACGTCTGGTCGGCGCGCCCGATCGCTCCGGTGCCACCAAACCGGTCGAGCAGCAGATCCACCCGCTCGATCACATCGTCGAGCGAGGCGTCGGGGGCCAGGCTGAAGGTGACATCGTTGAATGCGCCGTCCATGTCGCTCGCGGCCGCCAGAGCGCTGCGGCTCATCCACAGGACACCGAACCGCTCGGGATCGGGGAAAAGGCCCGCCGGCTGTACCTGGATAATGACCTCCGGCGAGAGGGCCACTCCTACCACGGTCAGCCGCTGCCGCTGCCCGCGGATCGTTGCGGTGAAGGTGTCTCCTTCCTGCAGATCGTGAGCTTCAGCGAATACCTCGTTGACAAGCACCTCGTCGCCCCGGCTTGGCTCCACCATGCGCCCCTCTCTTATTAGAAGACGGTTCAGGCGCGCCTCCTCACCGTCAGGCACCGACCGGATAGACGCCGACACGGGCTCATCGAACCCGGGCATATCGAGGTTGGCAGCGGCCAGTACGCGCGTCTCCACCGCTGCAATCCCGGGCACCTCGCGCAGCTGATCGGCCACCCGCTCGGGCGCCCTTCGCACCGTTGCGAAGCCATCAGCAAACCGGGCCTCCGTGTAGTACTGCTCCTGCGACTCGTAGAGCGTGTGCATCACTCCGCGCATGCCCACATACGTGGCCACACCGGCCACCACCACCAGCACGATCGCCAGCAACTGCCCGCGCATTCGCCAGCTGTCCCGTAGTAATTTTCGGTTGAGGGCGCGCATGGGTCACCAGGTCAGGTCACGAGCCGGGGTTTTAGTTTCGTTGAGGGCAATCTCGCTGATTCGTCCGTCACTCAGCCTAATGACACGGTCCGCCATTTCCGCCTGCACCACATTGTGCGTAATAATCATGGTGGTGGTGCCCAGCTCGCGGTTCACCCGCTCAAGGGCCTCAAGCACCACCACGCCGGTCTCGGAGTCGAGCGAACCGGTAGGCTCGTCGCAGAGAAGCACTGCCGGCTGTTTGGCGATGGCCCGCGCGATGGCCACCCGCTGCTGCTGCCCGCCGGAGAGCTGTGAGGGAAAGCTGTCGAGCCTGTCGCCCAACCCCATAAGGTCCAACGCCTCTTCCGGGGAAAGGGGATCATCGGCGATTTCGGTAACGATGGCCACGTTTTCACGCGCGGTGAGGCTTGGGATCAAGTTGTAGAACTGAAAGACGAAGCCCACGTAGCGGCGCCGGTACTGCGTGAGTTCGCGATCGTCGGCGCGCGTCAGGTCCCAGTCGCGGTAGAAGACGCGGCCCTCGGTGGCAGTGTCGAGCCCGCCGAGGATGTTGACGAGGGTCGACTTTCCGCTGCCGGAGGCGCCAAGCAGCACCACGAGCTCGCTGCGATACAGCTCCAGATCCACCTCGCGGAGCGCGTGCACCTGCACCTCGCCCATGTCGTAGATTTTGGAGAGGCCCTCGGTGCGAAAGACGATCTCGGCCGCGCCGTCGGTGGGCGTATGTGAGGTCGATGTTACCATACCCGTCCACGTGCATAGAGAAGAGCGGCTTCGGCGCGGGCGTAGCCGGTGAGCGTGTCGGTTTTCCGCTGCCGGGCGCGAAGGAGCGCGGCCTCGGCTTCCAGGACGTCGGAGGAGAGCACCACCCCTTCCTCGAACCGCTCCCGCGCCATCTCGAAGGATGCCTCTGCCTGTCGGAGCGCATGGTCGGCGGCGTCGACAGCCGCGCGGGCACCTTCCACGGCGAGCATTTCACGCTCCAGGTTCCGCGTGATTTCTCGTTGCGTGTGCTCCAGCCGAGCTTCAGCCGCCCGCAGCCGGGCCCGGGCGCCGTCAGCTGCCGCGGAGCGCTGCCCGCCATCCCATACGTCCCACCGAAGCGCCAGGCCGGCCTCCCAGTTGCCCCGGAACTGGTCCTGTTCGAGGAAGAAGTTGGGGTTGGGCCGCGCGTACAGGTACCGGCCCGTCAGCGCCACGTCCGGCAGCCAGTCGCGTCGTGCCACGCCCGCCTCCGACTCGAGCGCCGCCACCTCCTGCCGCAGCGCCGCTATCTGCGGATGGTTATCAGCATCAGACGGTGGCTCCGGACCGGCATCGGAGAGTATCACTTCCGTGTCCAGTCGCAGCTCCGTTTGCGGCGCTTCTCCGATGAGCTGGTTCAGCGTGGTACGCGCCGTGCGCACCGCGTTGGTGGTCTCGAGCCGGTCGAGCTGCGCCTCCGCCAGCCGTGTCTCCGCCGCCAGCACCTGATGCTCCAGCGCGGCGCCTGCGTCGAACTGCGCCTGCACATCCTGGAGGTGTGCCTCCACGTGGGCCAGGCTTTGCTCAGCGGCTTCTACGCGGCTCTGCTCCCGCGCGAGCGTCCAGTACGCCTCACGCACCTCCAAGGCTATAGCCGCCCGCTGATCCGCCACTGCTGCGTCAGCTGCCTCCACGCGCGCTCCCGCCGCCCGGATCTGCCCAGTTCGCCGGAGTCCTGTAAAGAGCGCCTGCTCCAGCCGCACCTCTGACCGGAACTGGTTCAACTCGATGGGCGCGAGCTCGAACGTGTCATCCAGCCCCGGGAGTTGCCCCTCAATGGGCGGGATGCGGTCATCCAGGCGAACATAACTGGCTTCGGTCGAGAGGGACGGCCACCACGCCGCCCGCGCCTGCCGCTGCCCGGCCCGAGCCTCCTGTGCCTGTGCCTCCGCGCGCTGAAGCAAACCATGATCCTCAAGCGCCCGCTCGATGCTCTCCTCGACCGTCAGCGAACGCGTCTCCTGCGCCGAGGCGTTCGCCCCGAGGAGTTGCCATGCCACGATCACCACACACACGACGTGTATCCAGTGCCACATAGGTGCCTCCGATCGTTCAACGGATAAGTTGATGCGGTACGTAAGCTACGGGGTGCACAGGAAAAATGATACGGGGGTATTTAGTGTGGTAGTGTGGGGGTGGCGTGCACGATGAAACGGGCCGTAGCGGCGCACGGCCGTTTAACGTAGGTTACCGAGATCGGGAGGCGACGAATCGATAAACGAAGTGCACACCCGTAGAGACGCTCGGCGGCGACAACATTTCGGGTGTGCGCCCGCCTCATCGCCCGGCCGGGCCCCAAGCGATGATGCCGAACGCGCGCAATGGCCGCGGATGCGGTGGGGTCGTCGCGATAGGCGCAGGCATCGATTGGTTTCTGGCGCCTTTCGCATCCTGA
>SLED01000238.1 GCA_007124945.1 Salinibacteraceae bacterium
CGCGTGCGTCGGTGGGTGCCCGCTATCAGAATATCCTGATCGAAGACGGTGAGGGGCAATCCAGTAGGCTCCAGGGAGGATCACTGAACAGTTTTGAGTTAAGCTTCCCACTTCTTGAGCAGCGACTCGGCGTTGCCTTTACGTTCTCCCCGTATTCGCGGATGAACTACAGCACCCTTCAAACGGGTGAACTGACGGGGACGCCCATCTCCGATGACCCGATCCAGTTCCAGACGTCCTTTGAAGGTTCGGGGGGGCTACAGCAGGTGCGCGGCGGCGTGGGTTGGCGTCTAAACGATAATCTGAGCGTGGGTGTGAATGCATCCATGCTTTTTGGTTTGCTGGAGCAGTCGCAGGAAACTATTTTTAGTGCGGGTGCCGGACTCGAGCCTACCACACGAGCCAATGCCACCCAGGTGCGAGGATTCACCGGCACAGCCGGAATCCTCTATGCTATCGAAGACGCGCTCGCTGATGGTGACGTGATCTCACTCGGGGCCACATTCACACTTCCGACGCGGCTCAGCGGTGATCGCACCGAGACGCTTGGCACCGAACTAGATCGCGACACGCTATCCGTTCAGCGCAACAGCCACATGGATCTCCCAATGCGCGCCCAGTTGGGGGTAGCGTATCAGCCTGATGAGCGCTGGCTGGGCGTTGCGGACGTGCTATATGAACCGTGGACCGACTTCAGCTCAGATTTCACGGGCTTCCCCGTGCCAGGTACCACGCTTGAAGATCGTTGGCGCTATTCCGGCGGTGTAGAGTTCACCCCGGCAGGCGATGACGATCTCGCAGGCTTCCTGTCTCGCGTTTCCTATCGCCTCGGGGGCTATTTTGACTCGGGTTACGCCAGCCCCACAGCGCAGCAGAGCATTAGCACAACCGCGCTCACCGGGGGACTCAGCCTGCCGACGATGGCCTCCGGCACACGGATTGATCTCGGATTTTCCGCCGGACGAAGGGGAACGCTCGATAACGACCTTGTGCGCGATACCTTCTACACAGTGTCCGTTACGCTGAACATCGGGGAACGGTGGTTCCTGCGTAGACGGCTCCGTTAAGCCGATTAGAAACTCCGGTAGCATGTTTGTGTCTACACTACACACATCGCCTTCACATGACGGTGATCTTCAAGATGAGAATCTAACCATGTATCGCTACCACTCCAGCCTGCCCGCCATGAAACAACTGTCGACATTACTGTACCGTACCTTTGGCCTGACGCTCGCCGCTATCGTGGCGATGGTCGCGGTTGCCTCTGGTGCCCCACTCTCTGCCCAGGCGCAAAGTAACGACGACCCGGATGAGTCCGAGATTCGTCGCAACTACAGCCTGTACTGGGAGGACTTTCGTAACGAAAACTACGAAATGGCCCTACCCAATCTGGAGTGGATTCTGGAGCACGCGCCCCATTTCCCGCGGGATGACGACAGAAACTTCCGACGTGCTATAGAAGCATACGAAAACCTCGCGCAACGCACCGACGATGAAGAGCAGCGGCTGGACTATATTCAGCGAGGTATCGATATTCTGGAAAATGCACCCGAGCGAATTCGAGAGCGCGAGCTATCCCACGACGAATTCCGCTGGATGCGAATCTATGGTCGGTTCATGCAGATGTTTGGACGCTACGTTGACGACCCGCCCATGACCGAGCTGGACGCCTACATGGCTGCCTACGAACTCGACCCGGAACGGCTCGACCCCTACTTTATCGATCGCATCATTCAGGGGCTGATAGAGAAGGATCGCCAGGAAGCGCTCGACTTTATGGATCAGCTGGAAGAAGTACGCACCGATGATGAGGTGCAGCAAATGATCACGGATGTGCGCGACGATCTCTTTGAATCACCGGAAGAGCGCTACGACTTTGTGAAGAGCCGCCTTGAGAACGATCCGGACAACCCGGAGCTGCTCGAAGAGCGATACAACCTTGAGGAACGCCTCGGCCTGCGAAGCGAAATGTATGACACAGCCGAGCGCCTTCTCGAACTCCAGCCCACCGCACAGGCCTACTTTGACATCGGCAACATGTACCTCGATGACGGCGAGCCTGATGAGGCGTACACCCGCTTCGAGCGCGCGCTTGAGCAGGACGACCTGAGCGAAGAGCTTGAGATCGACATACAGTTTGAGATGGGTACGGCCCAGCGTCAGCAGGGGAATCTGCAGCAGGCTCGCTCGCACTTCCGTAATGTTCTCAATCTCGACTCCTCGCAGGGACGCGCCTACCTTGCCATTGGCGACCTTTACACACAGGCCGTAGCCGATTGCGAAGGCCCTCTTGAGCGAGAAGATCGCGCGGTGTACTGGCTTGCCGTAGAGTACTATGAGCGCGCCAAAGAAGCGGACCCAGGCGTTTCGCGGTCTGCCGACCAGAAGATTAACACCTTCCGGCAGTACTTCCCGACACAGGAAATGATTTTCTTCCGGGATGACTGGAATCCCGGCGAAAGCTTCAGAATCGATTACGGCTGCTACGCCTGGATCAACGAAACGACCACGGTACGCTCGCCCCGGTAGGGCGCGATGCACCAGTCCTTGATTCTTCGAGCCGGCATGATCCCCATGCCGGCTCTTTTTTTTGATGTAGCTCAGCTTTCCGAAATAATACA
>SLED01000211.1 GCA_007124945.1 Salinibacteraceae bacterium
CCGCACACGCGGGGATAGACCATATTTCGACGGGTGTAGATTTTGTTGGTCCTCGGTGCCCCCGCACACGCGGGGATAGACCCATCGCCTGGATCTGTAAGGGCTACGACAAGCCGGTGCCCCCGCACACGCGGGGATAGACCCCCTACAGAGGTGAGAGCTTTTGAGCTCATAGTGGTGCCCCCGCACACGCGGGAAATGTGTCGAACGATTTGTATTTTGTTCAGCGTGGGTATCTGACGACAAAATTCTTCTACGGCGTTTTCGGTCATCGAGGATAAGAAAGATGCGCTTGTGGGTATGATGGAGGGTAGGATCACCCTCGCCGATGTTCGGATAGTCCTTTACGTTTTCAATGAGATTCTTCCGACGGGTCGGGCCCTGAGGGCTTCATCGTCCTGCGCCTCCGAATGAAAGGCTATTCGTACCTTTCACGACCGACGTCACCTGTTAGGTCTTGTGGATAACGAGATTGGAAATGAGGACGCTTCCGTTCATATCGTTGGTGATCTTGCTTCTACCTTCAGCAACACTTGCGCAGCAGGCGGAGCAAAATGAGTTCGCTATCGACTACGAGATGGTGTTTGTGCCGGGAGGTGAATTTAAAATGGGTGATCTGTTTTTCGAGGTTAATCAGGATGCGCTCCCGGTTCACCTTGTCACGGTAGATGACTTCTACATTGGCAAGTACCCTGTTACCTTTGAGCAGTACGATGCATTTGCCAACGCGTACGGGCTGCCTCTACCCGAAGGCAATGGGCGGGGAAGAGGGTCAAGAGCGGTAATTAACGTGGACTGGGATGACGCCCTTGCCTTCTGCGAATCCCTCGGGTATCGTCTTCCAACCGAGCAGGAATGGGAATATGCAGCCCGCTCGGGCGGCGGGATTGAGCTATTTTCCGGCACCAACGATCGCACCAGCCTCGAGGATTTTGCTCATTTCCAATTCAACAGCCGGCCGGTGAGTCAGCCGGTTGGGACCAAAAAGCCCAACGGACTGGGCATTTACGACATGAGTGGCAATGTCTTCGAGTGGATCGGCGAGTGGTATAATATGTATCGAACCGATCCTCGAAGAATCACACTGTACCCAATCGACGAGAGAGATATGCGGGTGATCCGAGGCGGCAGTATTATGCAGCCTCCATTTACAATCCGGACGTACTGGCGGGCGTACACGTTTCGGGGCAGCCGGTCCGGCGAGATTGGCTTGCGGTGTGCCGCTGATTATGAGTCGTGATTGTTGAGTCCGGAGACTTATAAACCTGGATCATTCCGGAGGTGCTCCGCACGCGCGGGATAGACTTTCGAACCTCTCATCGGTCCAAAACGCTGGCAACGACCCGAAATCCGACCAAACGACCATCACCTTAACAAATCCGGGTTAGCCCGCTTTCACGCTCGATCCTGGTTCGCCGTCCAACCACCTCTCTGCGCCAAACCTACCGGCACCTGAACGACACGTGGATTAATAGGTTTACAAATGTGTACGATACACTATATTTGTAAACTCCGCCTCCCCAGACCAGGCAGATCATGTCCCTTTTAGGAAAGCGCATCAAACAGGCGCGGCGGCGTGCACGTGCGTCACAGCGTGATCTGGCGGCTGTTAGCGGTGTGAGCGCTACAGCCATCTCAAAATACGAGCGCGGCCTCATGAAGCCCGGCTCGGAGGTTATTCTCAAGATAGCCCACGCACTGGATGTGGATGTGTCATTCTTTCTACGCCCGGAGCGTGTGAAGACCATCGAGCCCGCTTATCGCAAGCTCAAGAAGCTATCCAAGACCTCCGAGCGGCAGCTTATCGAGCGCATCAGGGACTGGCTGGAGCGGTACCTCGAGGCTGAGGACATCACCGAGCCCGAGCGTCGGGCGTATACGATGCCAGAGGGGTTTCCCTATGAAGTGCAAACGATGGATGATGCCGAGCGTGCAGCCGACCAGCTTCGCGACCTGTGGGATCTGGGCTCTGATCCGATTGAGAACCTGACCAGCATCCTGGAGCACCGGGGCGTGCGCGTAGGTGTGCTGGAGGCGGACGATGCGTTCGACGCCTGCACGTTCATAGCCGACGTCAACGGCGGCGTCCCCGTGATGGTAACCCGGCGGGGCGTTCCCGGCGACCGGCAGCGGTTCAGCCTGGCCCACGAACTCGGGCACCTGGTGCTTCAGTTTCCAGAAGGCATGACCGACACGGAAGAGGAGCGGGCATGTAATCGGTTTGCCGGCGCTCTGCTCGCACCAGCGGAGCAACTCCTGCAGGACGTAGGGGAGACCCGCGGCAGCATCTCGAAGGAAGAGATTCTGGTGCTGAAACACACGTATGGCATCAGCATGCGAGCGCTCACGTTCCGATTTCGGGATTCGGGCGTTATCACAGAAGCTGAATGGAAGTCTGTTCAGCGGGCCTTTACGTCAGCGGGATGGCACAGACAGGAGCCGGGGAAGCCGGTGGCGGCGGAGGAGCCCCAGCGCTTTCGCATGCTCGTGCTTCGCGCCGTAACTGAAAATCTGATCAGCGAGCGGCGTGCCCGTGAACTGTACGGGCAGGATTTTGACGAGCTCTCAGAAGCAGAACCGGCTGACGCGTAGTGGAGCTCGTAACGGACAGGAATGTGTGGATGGACCTGCACGTGGGCCAGGTGTTGCCCAGTGCATTCGAGCTGGAGGCCACATTCTCAATGACCGACCTCATGTTTGACGAACTCCGCGCACCGACCGGGGCCAGGCTCAGGGAATGGGGACTTAAGGTGAAGTCGCTCGACGGTGATGCAGTAGAGCAAATTATTGCACTTGGTAGCACCCACATGCGGCCGTCGCGACCGGATCTCTCGGGCTTGTACCTGGCAAAACGAATGAATGCCACCTTGCTTACGGGAGATGCGGCATTGCGCGCTGCTGCTGAAACGGAGGACGTGGAGGTGCACGGAACGCTCTGGTTAATGGACCGGCTCGTGTTGCAATCTGTCCTTTCTCCGCGGGAGGCAGGTCGTGCGCTACAGCTCATGGACGAGGACCCTGACCGGTGGCTTCCGCGCCAGGAGCTTCGTGCACGTGTACGCCGATGGATGAGGGAATAGCTGGTGCGGATGTGGTCACACGTGGAAGTGGATACGATGAGCGTTGTAGCTCCGCCCGAAGGGGATGTAGCGTCGCGCGGTCGTACATCGCTACCACAACATCCAATCAACATCTATCCAGTTGGGCCTCACACGTGTCATTAAGCACACGCGGGAACTCACCACAGCAACTCCACGCCAATACCCGGGCGAACGCTGATACTCGGGTCGCCAGCCACAGCGACGGCGGCGGTCAGGTGTAGGCGATAGGTGGGCCGTCCTTCTGAAAATGTAAGGCCCGGAGCGGCCTCAATCCAGAATTGGTCGCCCGTACTGCTGTTGTGCAGCCACCGTGCCTCGGTTGAAAAGTGGAGCCGCTCCACCCAGGCTGGCGAGTCCGGATGCCACGTATCCAGGGGTGTACGTAATCCAACGACCGATTCCAGAAACGTTGCGGAAGAAGCGTACAGGCGACTAAACCCTGCATCGTCCTGCTGAGCGTGCACGCCGATGCCCACATATGGAAATACGAGCGGTCCATACGCCGATTCATAGTGAAACGTGCGTCCGAGGCGTACGGCGCCTGCGGGATTATTTCCCAGTGTGGTGGCGACCCGGGCTTCGGAGAAAGCATCCGCCAATAAGGTGCCTATGAAAGGGGCAATGATCCCTTCCAGAATCGCATCGCCAATGCACCGAAGCGGGTTTCGTTCGCAGCGGGAGCTTCTACTTGAGTGGGCGGACGTAGCGGAAGATAGCGCATTCGAATGCAGAGGAAGCGCAGTAGAATCGGTCTGAGCGGCGGGCTGCGCAGTCGCCTGGGAAAGGTGTGGGCTACAGAGGAGAAAGAGCGTGGCGAAGACGAAGAGAAGTGGCCTCATGGCGTAAGGCGTAACACAATCAGGAAGAAACAGCTGGCTACTGATATAGGCGCGCTGCGAGCCGTATTCGTCACAACGGGCTCCTTACGTGGCAGTCGAGCGCCATCCACGTCGTTCACAAATGAGCGCGACCGTACATCAAACCGGAAGCCCCTCTCCACGGAGCGCCGGAATCGCACGAACAGCGTTCGATGTAACTCAGCGCAGTAAAGGTGATTCCATGCAACAACCCAATGACAACACTGCCAGGAAACCAGCGAGTGTAGTGTACACGAAATACGTTCGTCGAAATTACTATACTGACGTACACAAGTTGGCGGCCAGGCATGGAAAGCGAAAACACGAACCGAACCCGTCGGAGGCTTATGATGAAGCACGCCATACTCCTAACTGCTGCCTTATTTGCAGCAACAGCATTCTGTCAACCAATTCACGCACAGGATATGAATCCTAAAATAACGACATTCCTGATGTTTGAGGGGCAGGCCGAAGAAGCGATGACTCTGTACACGTCACTCTTTGACGACTCAGAAATTGTGAGCATAACACGAAGTGGACCGGACGGCCCGGGCGGGCCGGAGGCTGAAGGCACCGTTCAACACGCTATATTCACCCTGAAGGGACAGCGGTACATGGCTATCGATAGTTTTGGACATGACTTTTCATTCACGCCGTCGATGTCGCTGTTCGTGGAATGCGAATCGGAAGAGGAGCTTGAAACGCTCTTTGAAACGTTACGTGAGGGCGGTGAAATCGCGATGCCACTTGACGATTACGGGTTCAGCACGCGCTTTGGCTGGGTAAACGATCGATTCGGCGTTTCCTGGCAGCTGAATTACGGGGAGTTGCAGTTCGAATAGTTAACCGTACTTGACGTCTGCTCGAGTGAGCAAGCTGTGCAGCGTACCGGTACCAAGATCTCCCGGAACCAATGCACCACTTGAGCGCAGCAAGTAGCTCATTCGCCCACGAACCAATCCATCTCCCGATATGGAATTCGACATCACCAGGAAGCGCTACGAAGAGTTGGCCAAGCTCATTGCTAAGGCAGAGAGTCCGGTAGGAATCGATGCTGAGAAAACCCACATACTGATTCTGGACAGGCTTGAAAAACTGGATCAGCGCCTGCAGCGCCTCGAAGAGCGGCTCTCGCAGGTAGAACCGAAGTCGTAAGACTGCGAGTCCAGATCTCATAGGGTTCGAACGCGCAGCTTACCATCAAAGCTGCGCATCATTTCGACATCAGCGTATTCCTGGCCTGTATCATGAAAAAGACCATCCTCACTCTGCTTGTAGGGCTTCTTGCGATGGGGTGTACCGAGATGAACGATCGTCCGGGGGATCCACATGCTGTGGCCCCGACCGACACCGTCCGGGCATCTACCGACACATACTGGGTCTCCTACCGTGGTGCCCTCCGGACTGTAATGCATCAGGGCGACCTGACTCCCCATGTACATCTCGATACCCTTGCGCATCTAAGCGGCCTCTATGCAGTCGGTCCGCTGGAGGGCATGGTGGGTGAGGTAACGATCTACGACGGTGAGCCTTCGATCGCCACCGTTCAGAATGGTGAGCCCCGGGTTTCCACCTCGTTCGATGCGCGTGCGCTGTTTCTGGTGTATGGCGCTGCTGAGGGGTGGACAAGCCTGCGCATAGATGAACACCTGGAAGATCTCGCTTCGCTGGAGCAGTTTATTTCGGAGGCGGCAGAAGAGGTCGGGCTCTCAACGGATGCCCCGTTTCCGTTTCGGCTCGAAGGCACAGCCGCATCCCTCACGTATCACATTCTCGATCATGCGGAGGGCGAACCGATCGATCACGCACGACACCAGGACGCCAAAATCATCTTCGAGGTGTCGGATAGAGCCTCCCGAATGGTTGGCTTCTGGGGACCGGAGGAGGCTCAGGGGATCTATGTTCATCGAGATGAACACATTCATATACATGCGATGTTGCCCGATGACGATGCATCCGGTCACGTTGACGCGCTGACGATCGAACCCGGGACGATAACGCTCTATCTACCTGTGCCGTAAGGGATTGCTTCGGGTAAAGAAGCGGTTGAAGAGGCTCTACCTGGGGTTAACGTATAGGATTACATACTGCGCCTCTAAGATACAACGAATCCGACAAGGGGAGAGGAGGTCGTCAACATGACCTACACCGACAGCGTTGAGATCGAGGTTTCGCTCGACCGCGTTAGCGAAATATTCAGTGATCCTTCCAACCGTATCGAATGGATGGACGGCATCGAAGCGTATGAAGCAAAAAGTGGACGGCCAGGACGCGAGGGCTTTGTCTCTGAAATGGTTTTCAACAACAGCGGGCGAGAGATGGTGATGACCGCCACGGTAACGGAGAATAATCTGCCCGCGTCCTTTACCGAGCGCATCGAAGCCTCCCATGTTACCATTATCGTAGAGAGCACGTTTATGTCAATCGCTCCTGACAGAACGCAGTATACCTCCAAGCAATCGTACCAATTCAAGGGCCTCATAAATAAAGTCATGGGCTTTGTGCTACAGCGCATCTTCAAGAACCAGACGCGAGCCCACCTCGAGGGATTCAAACGGTTTGCTGAGAAGGACGACGGTATCAAACCATAGCGTAGCGATACCACCCCTGGCGTCACTTAAAAGATGTGCACTTTCAGCAATTCCGGCTTGATGCAACCTTGTGCAACCGGCGCTTATATTCTACAATGCAACTCTGAAAACTGACAATCCGGAGCAGATTGAGGTTTATCCCTCCATCTCTGTCCCCTGAGTCACCATTCCAGTACCAACGGCAGATAGCCGGCTACACCCTCCCTTTAAGCATACCATTCCAGTACATCTGCGGCAGCGCGTAGGCCTTCAGCGCATACATACTGTATCGCTCCTGACTGGTATCAAACGGAAATGATGGATCCGGATTGTTGTCATAGTCAAACTCCGCCATCACAAGCTTTCCGTAGCCGGTAACGAGAGGACAGGAAGAATAGCCGTTATAGGTTTTCGGACGTGTGAGTCCGCCTTCTTCTTTGACCTGCAAGAGATTCTGCACCACAACAGGCGCCTGCTTCCGTACCGCCGCGCCAGTTTTGGCATTTGGCGCGCCGGAGGCATCTCCAAGTGAAAACACGTTTGGATATTGCACGTGCTGAAGGGTGTGGGCGTCGACGTCAACCCACCCATCCTGGTTTGCAAGCGGGCTCTCGCTAACCAGATCGGGAGCACGCTGAGGTGGCGTTACATGGAGCATGTCATACTGAACCACCTGCTCGCCGGCAGCGCCGTCACCACCGGTGGAGCGAATGACTGCCTCGCGCGCATCCGCCCGAACCTCTACCAGTTCGCTGTATAGATTGACGTTAATACCGTACCGATCCACCACCTTGCGGAGCGTGCGTGCGAACTTTTCCACCCCGAAGATGACCGTGCCCGGGCTGTAGAAAGAGACATCGACCGAATCAAGGATGCCCTCTTTGCGCAGATAGTCCGCGGTCAGGTACATGATTTTCTGCGGTGCACCACCACATTTAATCGGCGTACTGGGCTGTGTGAACACGGCATGATCACCCGGACGGAGTGCCTGCATTGCCCGCCATGTGCCCTCACAGTATTCGTATGCATAGTTACTCACCACCCCGGACTGCGGATCACGGATCGCATCGCTCAGACCGGGAAGCGCCTCCCAGTCCAACTCAAGTCCCGGTGCAACCACGAGGTAGTCGTATCCAATGCGTGGCCCGTGTGCCGTATCAACGGTCCTGTTTTCCGGGTCGAAGGAGGTAGCGGCATCGTGAATCCATTGCACGCCGTCAGGAATGAACTCCTCCATCGGCCGAGCCGATATTTCCTTATCGAAGACCCCAGCACCGACAAGCGTCCAGATCGGCTGGTAGTAGTGCGTGTCAGATGGTTCGATTAGGGCAATTGAAGCAGGAGGAGTCGGAGCAGCTTGGAGCTGGGCGGCGACCGTCATGCCGGCTGTTCCTCCACCTACAATGACGACCTCGAAGTGCGCGTTTTCACTCATAACGTTTTATGTGGTACAGGGTGGATGATCTAAACAGGAGAGAGTCAGGATCGGAGTTGCTTGCCGAATTGCTTTCCAAAGGTGGTGAGGAATCCGAGCGCGCGGCGGGTATCCGGGTCGCGCAGAGCCTTCATCAGGCCCAGCAGGCCTACCTCGGGCGGCTCGTCACCACACTCAGCCTTGCAGGCTACGAGCGCGTCTGCCAGCTGCCCCACGACTGTGACCGCCTCCGGCTCAAGAATGCCGGACTCGCGAAGCGCTTCAAAGCCGCCGGCATCGACAAACTCAGTTCCTTCTACCAGCGCCTGCGCGCTCAGGCCCGCAATACGTTCCGGATCGTATCCTGCCTCTTCCACTGCACGGAACGTGTCATCGAACATATCGACGAACATCGAAAGCAAGCCTGGCGCCTGATCGGCCAGCGTCATCGCCTGGTCTACAGTATCAAGCCGCTCGGTCAGGCGCGAAAGCACCTCTACAGTGCGTGGCGCCGTTAACCGCTCGGTAAGCTGAAGCACGAGGTGCAGACGCTCATCCAGATCCACGCCCGCTTCTTCGGCCGACCGGTAACTGTCATCCACAATGTCGGCCACCATGGCAGCAGCATCCGGACCGTGCGTAACCGCGGAAGCAAGCGAATCAACGGCCTGCTCAATCGTATCAAGCCGATCCAGTATTCGATGGAGCGCTGCCTCTGTGCCAGGCTCTTTCAGGCGATCGGTAATGGTGCCGGCACCGTCTTCTGCATGCGTGTTCGGTTGTGTCATTTCAATCGCAAGTGTGTCGCTGTTTCATCGCATTGAGCTGATCCACACGTCAAGTACGTGTTGACTGTGGGAGCGTGCTGTGCAGTGTATCTGTGACGGGTCACAATGTCATCGAGAAAGTTGCTCGACGCATTTCGACTGTCTGCCGATTCTATCCTTCGTGAGCTCTTTGGTGAAACCAGCTTCCCGGCCGCACGCTGCCTCAACAGCAGACTTACCTCTGGCTACACGGTAAGCTCCGCCATTCACAAATCAGTTCCAAAGCACCTGACACATGTCATCTTTCACCCGCTTTCGCAGGATCAGGGGCCTCGACGCTCAAACTCCATCCCGTACACGCGTGGCTGGCTCAGGCGGAAGCCCGTAATGTCACCACCATCGCCGCGGTTGAAGCGCAGCAGACCGATATTCGTGCGGAAGGTGTCGGTGTAGATCGGGCTCAGGCTGAACGTGCTGCCCGGACGGCGTTCGGCTACGAGCCCGTCTTCCTTAATAGAAAGTGTAAGCTCGGCCTCCGCGTCATCAGAGTGGTAGATACCGGTAAATGCTTCGAGCTCCTCAATTGACGGGTCGAAGGCATCGACGGGCTCAAGGACGGCATCCTCGTATTCATCCACAACCACGCGGATGAAGGGCCGGTCCGCGTTGCTGGTCGTTTCGAAGACAAACTGCCGGCTGCCCGAACCGACCTGAAAGGTTTACGACGATACGGCTGTCAGTGGAGGGCCCCCTTCAATTCGCAGCATGTCTTCTTCAACCACAAGCGAGGTGGGATTTCCGTTCAGCGGGTTCCGATACAGACCCGCCTTCAACTCCAGCTTGTCTGAGGCCACGTCGACGCCCTGCGGTCTCTCTTCCTCATCTTCCTCAACGTGCTCTTCCAGAAACACCTCTGCGACGCGGGTGCCCATCCCGCCGGTGCTCACGTTCGTGGTGTTGCACAGCATAGCGACTGACAGCTGCTGCTCGGGGAAGCGCGAGAGGTAGGCGCGATAGCCGCTCGTGGCACCGGTGTGCTGGACGACCGGGTGGCCCAGGGCCGTCAGGTGTTGCAGACCCATACCGTACGCGATGTCACGCCCGCCGTTGAGCACTCCCGTACGGTGCATCGCGTCGACGAATGCGCTGCCTCCAAGCCGCCCGTTCTCAAGGGCCCGGTTCCAGGTCAGGAGATCCTGTACCGTCGTCAGCAGGCCGCCGTTGCCGTGGACATGCTCTATCGGACGGTTGATCGAAAACGTTGAGTCGCTATGGGCCGTGTACGCGCTGCTTCGTCCGGGTATGATGCGGCGGTAGTCATCGCGCCACTGCGTGTTCGTCATCCCGAGCGGCCCGAAGATGCGCTTCTCGGAAAACTCAGCGAACGACATGTCGCTCACGCGCTCAACGACCACGGCAAGCAGGTTGTAACCC
>SLED01000203.1 GCA_007124945.1 Salinibacteraceae bacterium
CACGTTGGCTCGCTGTACGCCTCTCGCAACCCGGCTGCGCTGTGGCGGGCCCTCAGGCAGATGGATCGCCGGGAGGAGGCCCTGAACCTGCGCGTGCGCCTCGTAGGTAGCGTCGCCGATGAGGTGTGGCGATCGATCGACGAGCATCGCGTTCGTCATCGTATTGAGCATATTTCCTACGTTCCCCACGAAGAAGCCGCTCGTCTTCTCTGCCGAGGTGCGATGGCTTTTCTCTCCATTGAGCGATTTCCACAGGATCATGGAATGATCACGGGGAAGCTCTACGAGTACCTCGGAAGCGGGCGCCCGGTGGTGGGGCTGGGTCCGGCCGACGGTGACGCTGCCGCACTCCTCAGAGAGACCGGCGCGGGTCGGATTTTTGACAGATCGGACACGATCGGGCTGTACGACTATGTGCTCCGTGCCTATCGTCAATGGCAGACGGGCACCCCGCTCCATGGGGCCGACATGGAGAGGCTCGCGCCCTACACGCGTGAGGCCCAGACGGCCCTGCTTGCTGAGACACTTGATGGGCTTGCATCATAACCTCGCGCACCGGTTCTTCTGCTATCGTGCTGCTGTTCGGGAAAGTGCCACAGCGGCGTACGACAATCTCGCACTCGATACACGTTTGATGCACAGCGTTCATCTGGCTTCTACCCATCGCCCAACCGACACGCGTATCTTTCACAAGGAGTGCGCGTCCCTGCGTGAGGCCGGCCATCGTGTTACCGTCGTTGCGCCGCACGATCGCCATGAGACGATTGCTGGAGTACGCATTCATGCGGTGGCGCCGCCCGCCGACGGCAAGGAGCGGCTAACGCGGACGCTTTTTCGGGTGTATCGAGCCGCCACCACATTTCCGAAGAGCGTGGTTCTCCACGTCCACGATGCGGAGCTGCTACCCTGGGCGCTTTTGTTGAAATTGCAGGGCTACACCGTCGTGTATGACATGCACGAGGATACTCCCCGACAGATGATGTATCAGCACTGGATTCCGGAGGTATTACGGCCACTGGTGGCTGAGGGAATGCGGGGGCTGGAGTGGCTGGCCGCGCGATGGTTCGATGCGCTGATTGTGGCCGAGCCGGTCATCGGCGAGCGATTTCCAGATGCCCACCCCGTGCTCGTTCGCAACTTTCCCCTGCGGGATGAGCTCGTACCCAGCGAGGGACAGCCGTACCAGGGGCGGGAAGCGCTGGTCGCCTACGTGGGTACCATTACGCGGGTCCGGGGCATCGAGGAGCTGGTTAGTGCGATGGGAATGATACGGGCCGAACATAACGCTTTTCTGGAGTTGGGCGGCTCCTTCCATCCCCCCGAACTCGAAGCACAGGTGAAACGCCTGGAAGGCTGGGATCGTGTCCGGTATCACGGGTGGCTGGATCGGCCCGACGTTGCACGGATCCTGGGTTTTTGCCGCGTCGGAGTGGTCGCTTTTCATCCTACAGAGCGCTATCTCGGCAACTATCCGACAAAGCTTTTTGAGTATATGGCCGCGGGCCTGCCCGTGGTGGTTTCCGACTTTGATCAGCTAAAACCGTTTGTCGAGCAGCATCAATGCGGACTGATGGTAGATCCACAGGACCCCATCGCCATCGCTGATGCAATTACCTGGCTGCTCAAGCATCCGGAAGAGGCCGAGGCGATGGGCCGGCGGGGGCGTGAGGCTGTGCGGACCGAGTACAACTGGGAGCGGGAAGCCGTGAAGCTGACATCACTCTATGATCACCTGGGCAGCAGAGGGGGCACCGCGTGAGGGAAGAAGACCGCTCATCCGATGGCAGCCGTGCCGAAGAGCAGAAAGGCCGCTCGCGTGGAAAAGCAGCGTGGGATGTGGTGCGGCAGAGCGGTGTTTACGCTGCCGGCAACATTGCGCTCAAGGCCAGCGGGCTCCTGATCGCACCGCTTTACCTGAACCCCAACCTGCTGTCGGTTGAGGGCTTCGGGCAGTTTGCTCTGCTCAACGTAACCGCTCAGTTGGCTATTTTCGTTGTCGGGCTCGGGCTCAGTCAGGGGCTGCTCAAGTTTATCACCGATCCGAATCTGGCTGAAAAACGCCCTGCGATTCCGTTTACCACCCTGATGGCGTCATTTGGCGCCGTCCTCCTGGGTTGTGGATTGATCGCTTTGGCCAGCGAACCGATTACCAGCATCCTGCTTGGCGCCGAGGCGCCGGCAACGCTGCTGCTGCTCGTGGCCGCATACGTAGGTGCCAAGGTGCTGGGTGGGATCCCGCTGATGCTGCTTCGTGCGCGCGAGCGCGCCGGGTGGTATGCTACAGCTGTAGGGCTTGAAGCGATTGTGCTGGTGGGAGCGGTTTACTACTTCCTCGCCGTGCTTCAATGGGGGCTGTGGGGATTGATGGCCGCATTTACAGTGTCCGCAGTGGTGGGGGCCGTTGTTCTCATCGCTGTGATGCTCCGCCTCACTCCATGGAAGTTTGATGGCTCGCTCGTGCTGCCACTCGTCCGCTTTGGCTGGCCGCTGGCTGTGGCTGCACTGGCCGCCTGGTTCCTGAATCTCGGAGATCGGTATCTGCTCTCGTGGCTTATGGATGATGCCACCACGGGGTTATATGAATGGGCGGCCCGCCTCGCAGGAGCGGTCAACATGCTCTTCGTCCAGAGCTTCCAGCTTGCGTTCTCCGTAATCGGTTTGAAGGCTATAGGAAGGGGAGATGCGGGGGCGTCACTTCACCGGACGATCTTCCGGCACTACGTGGCGCTGACGGGGTGGGCATCGCTCGGCATTGCGCTGCTCGCGTATGATCTAACAGCTCTTCTGACTGACGAGCCATTCTATCTGGAGGCGGAGCCGCTCGTGCTGCTGCTCGCACTTGGGTTCATGGCGTACGGGGTGCATTTCATCATCACAAATGTGTTGTACGCCGCCGGGAAAACGGGTACGATGGGCAGCCTTGTCTTCGGGGCCGCGCTGCTTAACCTCTGCCTCAACCTCGCCCTTATTCCTATCATCGGCGCGATGGGGGCGGCCCTCACTACCTACTTTTCGTACCTGGCGCTGGCGCTGGGCAACGCGTATGTGGCAGGCAAGTCGCAGGAGATAGCCTTCCCATGGGCGCGGTACGTCCTCGTGGTGGTACTGGTGGTGGCGCTGTACGGTCTTGGCTGGATGGTTCAGGGAGCCGACACGGCCACGCGCCTGGTCACCCGTTTTGCGCTTATTCTCGCGTTTCCTGCGCTGTTACTGGCGCTCCGTTTTTACACGTGGCAGGAGCTCCGCGACTTGTGGCAGCAGTCCCGGCGCTGGATGACCGAGGAGGCACGGGAGTAACCGCCCATCGCCCGCGTTGCTACGGATCCCATCGCCAGAGGTATCGTCCAAAAGATGCCGGTATTGCTTTCGTGCAGTGTGCTCCCACGACCTTGTCTACGACTGATACTAATTCTACCACACCCATTTTCTGGGAACGCTTCCGCGACTGGGTGTCCGTGTCGGGTAGCCAGGACGGGTCGTTTGGTGGAGATCGTGGGCGCTCCGGGCTGGCGATCACCATCTGCATCCTGATCGCGCTGTTTCTCTGGTTCACACTCACGCTTCGGGATGTGCACACCGACACCGTGGAGGTCCCACTGCGTGTGGATAACATTCCGGCCGATCAGGCGCTGGTGGAATACCCTCCGGCGACAGTGCGCATCCAGGTGCGGGGCGAGGGCTTCAATCTGATGCGGTTGCGATTCAACCCGCCGGTGCTCGCTGTTGACGGATCTCAGGATGAGGTCGATTTGACGGACGTCGCGGCTGACCTCGGTCGGGATGTGCAGGTAGAGAATGTTTCTCCGCGGGCTCTTACGCTGCGCAAAGAGCCTCTCGAAACGCAGCGTGTGCCCGTACAGCTGCGGGCTTCTATCACCACGCCTTCCACGTTTGAACTGCTGGAGCCCCCTACCATTCAGCCCGACTCTATCACCGTGGCGGGTGCACGTTCCATTGTGGAGGACCTGGCCTACTGGCCGACAGAAACCTACGAACACACGAATCTCCGGGACACGTTGGAAACCCGGGTTGCACTCAGTGATACGCTGCGCGGTCTGATTCGTAAGGATCGGGCAGCGGTTACACTGCGCGCGGTGTCTGTAGCTTTTACCGAAGGGACACGCGAAATTCCGGTGCGGGTTACCGGAGTACCCTCCGATGTGGTCACGCTGGATCCCTCTACGGTGCGCCTGCGCTATCGCGTAGCGCTGGACGATTATGGCGAAGCGGATCGTGCTGACGACCTGTTCGCCACGGTGCCCTACGATGAGATCCGCACGGACACCACAGGCTTCGTGACGCCCCGCGTAAATCTACCCACCGGAATTCTCATTCGCGACGTGCAGATTGAACCGGAGCGACTGCGGTACTATATCGCGCTTCAGTAAGACCTGGCTGAAACCGCTCCGACCATCGCCCTTCCCGCATGATTGATCTGATTCTTGCCGTCTGCTGTAGTCTCGGTATCGGCATGATCTTCAAGCACGCGGCCGAGATGGCCATGGACCGACTTGCACTACTCACGGTCAATTATGCGGCAGCATCGCTGGTGGCAGTCGTTTCCCTTCAACTCGGGCTTCAGCCCATGGAAGGCGACGGGCTGGCCATGTCGTCCGGCCTGCTGATGCTCGGAGGTGTCGCCGGGGTCCTGTTTATCGCCGGATTCTTTGTCTTTGCACTGGCCACGCAGGTTGCGGGAATGGGACTGGCCGTTGCCGTGCAGCGTCTCGCTGTGGTAATCCCGTTTCTCGCCTCCTGGGTGATCTGGAATGAAGTACCGACTACGGCTCAGCGGATCGGGCTGCTGCTCGGCGGCGCGGCATTTTTCCTCATCGCCTTTCGCCCCAGACAGGAGGCGCAGGCCCGAACACGGCAACCGGTTGCAGCCGGCGTGCGCCTACCGCAGGGTGCCACCTTACGGACCTTCGGCGTGCTGGTGCTGCTTTTCATCGTAGCCGGTGCCGTCGATGTGTCTATGAAAGCGTTCGACGAATTGTACGCAGCCACCAACAGCCGAGCGTTCTTTCTATTGCTTATTTTCGGCGTGGCACTGCTCATCGGTGCCGGCTTTGTTCTGCGTGATGCAATTGTTGACAACCGATGGCCTACCTCCGCGGAGATCTGGTGGGGCGTACTGCTTGGGGTCATCAATTATGGCTCAGTCCTCTTCTTTCTGCGTGCCATCGAAGCATTATCGGGCCCCTTTGTCTTTCCAGCCAATCATATTGCGCTCGTCATCGGGGCGGCACTCCTCGGGGTGTATTACTGGGGGGAGAAGCTTCAGCCACTGAACTGGGCCGGGATCGGGGTGGCGGCACTGGCGCTCCTGCTGCTCAATCTATAAGTGGTTTGTGGCCCACCCGTCAGAAAATGTTGATGGGGCATGAGCTTTGCTGTCCACTTGCGCGTATAGGATGTGTGCCTCCCATAAATCCACTATGAGCCGGTTATCCCGGCGCTGCTCATGAAAACACTTCGATCCGGCCTTGCTGTTGTAACTGGTTTGATTGTGCTGATGCTCGTGATAGCGGGTGGTGTGCTATGGGTTCTTACGCCTCGGGCAGTGTCAGAAGAGAAGGTTCAGCGGATTGTTGTAACGACGCTTCAGCGGGAAGCCCCGGCGTCGTTCTATGTGACCGGTACGCTTGACATTACGGCAACCAGTCATCTCACCAGCACCACGTACCGCCAGTTCTTGCCGTATGTACCACCGGCCAATTTCGGCACTACGTTCGCGCAGGTGTCTATGCCGGGCCGGGTAGCCTACGGTTTCGATGTGCGGAAGCTGACGCCCGACGACATCACCATTCGCGATGACGGGGTGATCGTGGTACGACTCCCGGACCTCGAAGTATTCTCAGCAGAACCCGACCTTGGAGCCCTTGAGGCATCATCGGAAAGTGGTTGGAGAGCCTGGCTTACCGGACAGGACCACCGGGAAACGGAAAGGCGGGCGATGGTGCATGCACAGCGCGCGCTCAAACAGCAGGCCGAGCAGCATCTGAGGGAGTCGCGCGAGCCACGACTTCACACTGCCGAAGCACTTGAGCATCTGCTAACCACGCCACTGAAGGCAGCGGGGGTCGAAACGCCCCGGTTTTCTTTCGACATCACACCAGAGCTCTTGTGGGAATCCAGCGGCTGATCACAAAAGATAACAATGCGAGTTGCGGATACACATGAACAGCCTGGCGTGCGTGAGGTATCAATATTTCGTCGCGGTCATCTCTTGCAATGGATTCCGGCATGTCAGAACGTGTTCACAAAACGGGTATTGAGCCTGATACTGCTGGAGACGGTTCCTCAGCAGAGCTTGTAGCACTGCAGCAACGATCTGATCGTCGCAGAGATGGACGTGGGAATCCAACGCTAAGTCTACCGCACGCAACCTCTGCTCAGGCCGTAGAGCCCGGGACGCCACTGGATGATCCTGCGCTGTACTTTAATCGCGAGCTGAGCTGGCTCGATTTCAACTGGAGGGTGCTGTACCAGGCTATTGACGAGCGAACGCCGTTGCTGGAGCGGGTTCGGTTTCTTTCGATTACGGCATCCAATCTGGACGAGTTTTTCCGGAAGCGCGTGGGTGGCCTCAAGCGGCAGGAGGCAGCCGGCGTGCGGCAGCTCTCCCCGGATGGACGTACCCCCTCGGAGCAACTCCACCTGATTCGTGCCGGAGTGCTGCGCCAGTACGAGTCGATGAACGCCCTGTGGGAGGAGGAGCTTAAGGATGCGCTGCGGCGTCAGGCAGCTATCACGATTCACGACTACGACGACCTCGCACGCGCTAAACGCTCCCAGGTCGATGACTTTTTCGCGCAGCACATCTTCCCGATTCTTACGCCGCTGGCAGTAGACCCGGGGCACCGGTTTCCGTTTATCTCCAACGCCAGCCTATCGCTCGCGGTGGTGCTCGGCCATCCGAAGCGGGGCTCTCGCCACTTTGCCCGCGTAAAGGTACCCGTACGCAAAGGTCGGTGGGTCCCGGTCGAGGCCGGAGAGGGATACCACTTTGTGCCGGTAGAGCAAGTGGTCACGGCCAACATCGGTTCGCTCTTTCGGGGGATGGAGGTGGAGTCGGTTCATCCGTTCCGCGTCACTCGAAACGCCGATATGCGTCGTGAAGAGGAAGACGTAGATGATCTCCTGGAGATGATTTCTGAGGAGCTCCGGGAGCGGCGCTTCGCGTCGGTTGTGAGGATGCAAGTCGATCGGAGCATGCCGCAAGGCGTACAGCACTGGCTCATGCGTGAGCTGGGCCTCAGCGATAGTGATATCTACGTAAGTGATGGGCTGATCGGGCTGGCCTCCTGCGCTGAGCTTGCGGATCTGGACATCCCTGCGCACAAATATCCGGGGTGGGAGCCCGTGCACCATGCACAGCTTGTAGCCGACAGCGATTCGGAGTCGCGGGGAAGTATTCTGAAACTACTGCAAAAGCAAGATCTCCTTGTCCACCATCCCTATGACTCGTTCCGGGGAAGTGTGCAGCGCTTTATCGAAGAGGCTGCCTGCGATCCGGATGTGGTGGCTATCAAGCAGACGGTTTACCGAACATCGGAGGACTCGCCGGTGATCAAGGCGCTGATGCGGGCGGCTGAGCGCGGAAAGCAGGTGGCGGTACTCGTAGAGGTGAAGGCACGCTTCGACGAAGAAAACAACATTGAATGGGGACAGCGCCTGGAGAAGGCAGGCGCACACGTAACCTATGGGCTTGTAGGACTCAAAACACACGCGAAGGCTACGTTGGTGGTGCGGGAGGAAGAAGACGGAATCCGCACGTACTGCCATGTGGGAACGGGCAATTACAACTCCGATACCGCCCGCCTGTACACCGATCTCGGACTGCTCACTACGCAGCCGGACGTGGGACAGGACGTGGTCAACCTCTTCCATTATCTGACCGGCTATGCACCGGAGCAGCAGTACCGGCGGCTCATCGTTGCTCCGCGCGACATGCGTCGCCGGTTTGAGGAGATGATCGAGCGAGAGATGGAGAACGAGCGAGCTCATGGCAACGGCCGCATCATCGCCAAGATGAACGGGCTCGATGACGTACAGCTTATTCGTAAGCTGTATGAGGCGTCGCAGGCCGGTGTGTCGATCGATCTTATCGTGCGTGGGCGGACGCGCATCCGCCCGGGCATTCCCGGCATCAGCGAGAATATCCGCGTGGTGAGCATTGTGGGCCAGTTCCTGGAGCATCACCGCATCTACTACTTCCACAATCATGGCGACCCGGAAGTCTACATAGGCAGTGCGGACTGGCAGCGGCGGAATCTGGATGACAGGGTTGAGGCAGTTGTTGACGTGCAGAGCCGGCGCCTGCGCGCCCGGCTTATCCATATCTTACGCGCAGCTCTGAACGATCGTCGACTCGCGTGGGATTTACAGCCGGATGGCCGGTATGTGCAGCGACAACCGCGCACCAGGGCTGAGGAGCTCGGCTACCACGATCGACTGAAGTTGTGGGCACAGCAACGCAAAGAGAAGGCACAAGCGCCCTGGGATATTTCCTGATCAGGCGGCGCTGTTCATTGTTTGTGAAGGTGGCACCCTGCGCGCACATCTGTCGTAGAGGTTGACGCTGGTGAGCTCCCAACTCCGCACCCGTAGCAGTAACCTTTTTCCGGATACGCTTATGTCAATTCACGCCCATGGATTTGGTGCTCCGTTCTGGGGAGCACTTGTGCTTATCGCCTCCCTTTTCTTTGTAATGGCCTGCGAGGAGGAGCCAACGGATCCGGAGGAGCGGTACGAGCGGCTCGGGCAGCGCGTATACAACAGCTACTGTTCAACGTGTCACGGCGCAAACGGCCAGGGCGTGCGGGGGGCATTTCCACCGCTCCGCGAAACGGAATGGGTGGTAGGCGATGAAGGGCGGCTCATCCGCCTGGTGCTACATGGTGTTCATGGAGAGATGGAAGTGCTGGGCGAGACGTACAATAACGTCATGATTGCGCACGGCTTTCTGAGTGATGAGCAGATTGCCGCGGTCCTCACCTACATCAGGGGTAATTTCGGGAACGAGGCAGGAGCCATTCGGCCGCAAGAGGTGCGCCGCGTGCGTGACGCATCCGATCAGCAGGGCACCTGGGAGGCCTCCGAGCTGTGGGAGGCAACCGGTATCCCGGGCGAGCCAGACGCTCCGGACCCAGAGGAAGAAGCGCCCTCTGACGCGACCGATTAGTGAACCCCTACCAGCTCCGGGTAGGAGGGCCCCACCTCAAACTGACGCGGTGGTGAGGGACGCATTCGCATGCGCTCACGTGCATCATCGGCAGCGACAGCGAGGCGCTCCCAGGAACCGAAATTCCATAGCCGTTTGTGCGTCTGAATGGCGTAGCGTTGCATCTCACGATAGTGCGAGGGGTCTGCAGCATAGAGCTCGTCAAATTTTTCTGCAAGCTCAGTTAGCTGGGCCTTATTCTCAGCCGTAAAGCCGAAGCGGCCGATCCGGTTGACCAGCGTCGCGTACTGTCGGTCCCATTGTGTGACTTCGCGAGGATCAACCCGGTAGGTGTTCTCATCGTACCGGCGGGTTGCATTGTCATCAAAAGAAACGACACCCCGCTCCTCAAGAAATGCGGCTGCCCCGATCGGTAGGAAAAAGCGCACGGGGTGGTCTCCCGAGCGCGCGGAGAGCACGATATTGCCGGATGTGGGTACGCCACCGTGCTCACTCTCAGGGAGGTTCAGGTGCATGTTCATCGCCCGGAAGCCCTCGTAAGGGGTAGCATGCTGAGGTCCAGGATGCCAGTCAAACGCATCTACAAGCGCAAGAGGGCGAAGCAGGTCGCTAAGTGCGATGGATTCTCCTGCCGACACCGTCACCTGCTCAGCACGCATCGTGCGCGTGGTGTCTACGGGGATATGGTCCGTAGCGCGAAGGGCTCCGTAGAGAGACGGTACATAGCCACGTGAGTAGGTGCGGAAGGAGGACTCGCTGGAAACGAGGTCAAAGCCATCTGTAAGGGCCCAGACATACCCATCCAGCACGCTCTGCGGGTAGATCATTGCCTGTGGTTCCTTCTCCACAAAGCGTGTTAGCAGGTTGTAAATGTTGTTGGGGCCTGTGTGA
>SLED01000291.1 GCA_007124945.1 Salinibacteraceae bacterium
AGCGGTACCTGGAGGCTGTGGCCGATGCATCAGATCGCGTTGTGGTTGAGCAGATTGGCACATCGTGGCAGGGCAAGCCGCTCATGCACGCGATTGTAACCTCTCCTGAGAATCACGCTCGCCTCGACGATATCCAGTCGAATGCCCAGCGTCTCGGCGACCCGCGCGATCTTTCTGATGCTGAAGCGCAGTCGATCATCAACGATCAGCCGGCCATTTTCTGGTACGGCGGTTCGATTCACGGTTTCGAGCTATCCGGCTCGGAAGCAGCTCTGATGATGCTGGAGCGCCTCGCTTCGCAGGATGACGAAGAGACGATGCAGATCTTGGAGAACACCGTTGTTATCATCGATCCCATTCTGAACCCCGATGGGCGGGATGCTTTTGCCTATCGTAACCACGATAGCGTGGGGCGCGAGGCCAATCCAGACAATCAGGACTGGTCGAATGACTTCACCTCATGGGAGGCGCTGAAATTCCGGACCAGCCATTACTATTTCGATATCAACCGCGACTGGTTTGCGCATACGCACAGGGAAACGCAGGCCCGGGTGCCCGTGCTGCAGGAATGGCGCCCGCAGGTGGGGGTCGATGCCCATGAGATGGGCGCTAACGTAGAGTTTTACGTGGACCCGCCGACGGATCCTGTCGGGCCGTTCTTCCCGGATTACGCTACGGAGTGGTTCGAGCACTTCGGTGAGGCCCATGCGCAGGGTTTTGACGCGCGCGGCGTAGACTACATGATGCGGGAGCGGTTCAACTATTTCTACCCGGCGTATACCACGTCGTATCTGAGCTATCAGGGTGCGGTGGGGATGCTGTACGAGCAGGGAAGCAGCCGCGGGTTGGCGCTGACGCGGCCTGACGGGACGGTGCGGACGCTCGCAGACGCTGCGAAAAATCAGTACACGGCTTTCGAGGCAGCGCTCAAACTGACGGCCGGTGAACGCGAGGCGTTGCTTGCCGACTACGTGGCTGCGCATCGCGACGCGGTTGCCGACGGGGAGCAGGGCACGCGCCGGTACGTGCTGCCCGTAGAGGATAATGATCCGCGCATGGTGGCCGAAGTGGTGAATCTGCTTCGCCGGAGCGGAGTGGAGGTGGATCAGCTGACGGAGGAGGTATCGTTGCAGGGTGTGCTTGATCGCAATGGCAGTTCGGTAGGTAACAGAACGTTTTCTGCCGGGAGCTACGTGGTTGAGGCTGCTCAGCCGAGGAATCGGTTCATCCGTGTAATGCTGGAGCCGGAAGTGCCGGTGCCCGACGGATTTCTGGAAGAGGCGCGTGAGCGGGTAGACCGTGCCGAGAATCCGCGTTTCTACGACATCACGGCGTGGTCGCTACCGCTGCTCTATGGGATCGAAGGATTTTTGAGCACCGATGGCCGGTCCGTTTCCGCAGAGCGAGTAGAAGAGGAGGCAGCGCCGGAGCGTGCGGCGAGCATCCCGCGAGCACAGTATGCCTACCTTATTGATGGTACGCAGGCGACTGGGTTGCCCGCCCTTCTGCATCTGAAAAAGGAAGGATACCGCGTTGCCATGCTGCAGAAGCCGACGCGTATCGAGGGCACGGACTTCGCCGCGGGCACGGGGATCGTATATGCCGGACAGGCAGACGCGTCTGTGCACGATAGTGTCAATGATGTGGCGGATCGGTTCGACCTGTCGGTGGCTGCGGTAAACACCGGGATGGCTGAAGGGGATCATCCTTCGCTGGGATCCGGTGATGTGATCTATCTGCAGGACGTGTCGATTGCGATGTTGGCCGAGATGCCGGTGCAGCCCTATTCCTTCGGATGGGCCTGGTTTACGCTCGACCAGCAGTACAAAATGCCGGTGAGCATGCTGCGCGTATCTTCGCTGAGCGGCGCCGATCTGTCGGAGTACGACACGATCGTTGTGCCGGAGATCTACGGCACGGGCGCGGTTGAACGTATTGCGGGCGAGGATGGATTGGATCGCCTTGCTCGCTGGGTGCGGGATGGTGGTACGCTTGTGACCATCGGTTCGGGCACGGAGCTGGCACGGCATCTTGAGCTTACGCAGTTGCGGTCCTGGTATGACGAGGAGGAGCATGCCGATAGCCTGCGGGTGTCGGTGCCCGGCGCGATGGTGGCCACCTCGCTGGATCGGAACCACTGGCTGACAGCTGGTGTGCCGGATGGCTTCCGTGGGCTTGTAAATTCGAACCGTCTCTACCTCCGGCCTGAGGGGGCGCCGTCGGCGGCTCGCCGCGCGGGGGTCACCTACGCCACGGGCGATGCCTTTGCGTATAGCGGGCACATGTGGGAAGAGTCCGTAGAGCGACTTCCGGGAGCAGTATTTGCCTATGAGGAGCGTTCAGGTAGCGGGCGGGTCATCTCCTTTGCCGAGGACGTGAACTTCCGCGCATATTATCGCGGAGGCAACCGCCTCTTCCTGAATGCGGTGCTCGCGGGGCCGAGTGCGCCGTAGATTTGCAGGGTCATTACGCCGTGGCTCTCGGTTGTGTAGAGTCAGGGGTGGCGGCTGCGTCCACATAGGGGAATTCGCGGCGGGGTTATTACATATTCCCGTTTTTTCCAGGGTAA
>SLED01000332.1 GCA_007124945.1 Salinibacteraceae bacterium
GAGCGTGGTCTGAAGTGTTGACGAGGTCATCTGCAGGGTAGCCTGCAGACTCGCCTGCGTTCTTTGGAAGTCGGTAGCAAGTTCGTAGAAGTCGACGTCTTCAAGCTCGGAGCGCTGCTGTTCGGCCGTAAAGGTGCTCTCCCTTAGCTGGTCTTCCGCAAGTGATAATCGCTCCACGATGCTCCCCGCTTGCGCTGCCCGGTCCACAAGGTGGTCGCGGGCATTGTCCACGGCGCCGAGGATGTCGTCGAAATCCTCCATCGGTGCTGTTCCTTCCATCACATCGATCAGATCATCCAGCGCCTCGATAATGGTTCCACCTCCCGCCACGTTTAGCACCTCATCTCCCGTAATGTTGATTTTCATACGGTTGGAGTCCAGCGCGGGGTCGTCGTTGAGTGAGGGACCGATCTGGCGACGGCGTTCACCGCTGAGGTCGGCGGTGGGCTCGCCCTCAGCGTCGAAGGGCTGTTCGGTTGTGTTAGTGCCTGCAAAGATGTACTCGTTGCCGTGCTTGCTATTGAGATGACCGATAACCGCATCGCGAATGCCGCGCACTTCGTTAGCCATCAGCTGGCGCTCCTGCTCAGAAAACGAATCATTCCGGGCGCGAATGCCGAGATCGCGGGCTTCCACCATACGCTCGGTAAGCTGCTGCAACTGGTCCTGCGATTGTGTTGCAAAACCTCTGCTGTTCGTTATCGACCGGTCGAACTGATCGTAGCGCTTCGTAAGCACTTCCAACTGCCGGGCTTTGTTGAAGCTATTCGGGTCGTCGGAGGCGCGGTTGACGCGCTTACCGGTTGCCATCTGCTCCTGCAACTGGGCTTGCTTGCCCCGCTGCGATTGCAGCGCGTTGGTGGAGAACTGATTGTAGAGACTCAGTTGTCTCGAAAGATGAACAGGGGGCATGGGGGTAAACCGGTTGGTTTAGTCGATACGAGCGTGCGCCTACATCGAGAGGATGGTGTCGAACATGCGTTGCGCTGTTTCAATGACGCGAGCCGAGGCAGCGTACGACTGCTGATATTTAATCATGTTGGTCATTTCCTCGTCCAGGTTGACCCCCGAAGTAGCCGACTCGATACTGTCGAGATAATCGATGACGCCGCGCTGGCTCTCAGCAAGCTGATCGGCCTGGTTCACCCGGTTGCCGATAGAAGAAATCATATCATTGAGCGCCCCTTCAGATGTTTTGCCGTCCCCAGTCACCCCTTCGGTGCGCAGGTTGGCGATGTCGAGCGCGGTGTCGCTGTTTCCAGGGGTGCCATCGGCCGAGGCGGCGATATTGCGCGGATTGCCCTGCACATTGTCATCCAGACGGAGGCTTCCGGCTGTAATCTCGCCAGGGTCGTAAAAGAAGTCACCGCTGGTGCCATCCAGGCCCTCGCCGTCGGCGTGCACTTCGTTTACGGAGCGGGCGAGTCCGGCAGCCAGGTCATCAAGTGTCGCGCGTTTCTCTTGCACCGTCTCCACGCCACTCAGAAGAGCGCCCAGCTTACCGCTGTTTCGCGAGCGGTCGGTATACTCAACGCCCGTCGTACCAAACGAAATCGTAGGGGGGACGTCCGAATCATCTACCGATAAATGCGTTGTTGTCGTATCGTCGACGACGTTGAAGCCACCCAGCTTGACGGAGAAGCGACCACCGTCCTCGTTCACGCGCACGGGGCCGAATGTGCTGAGCTCCCGTACCAGCGAATCGCGTTTATCCATTGCCGAGTGATCGGTCGAGCCGTTTGCATCGGCAGTGCGAATCTGCTCGTTTAGCGCTGCGATGTCATCCAGAAGCCCGTTTACATTCGCGGCGGTATCCTTGAGCTCTGCTGATGTCGCCTCTTGAAAGCGTGTCATCTCACTGTCCACCTTATTGAAGGTGGCGGTCAGCGCTTCCGCTTTGCTTAAGAGCGTGGCTCGTACGCCTTCGTCAAGCGGATTGTCGGCGAGGTCGCCAAAGCCATTCCAGAAATCGTTGAGTACCTCTCCAAATGAGCCGGGCCCCTGCGGAAACAGGGCTTCGAGCCCGCTCATCATCCGGGCTTCTTCCTGTGCGAAGCCGTAGGCAGAATGCGCTTCATCGCTGGCACGGCGTGTGATATCGTCGCGCAGGCGGCTGAAGTCGTCCACCGTTACACCCGACGTGAGGGCACCGCTTGCGGTACCGTGGCGAAGGCCCCGGTCGATCGTCTCCATCGGCCCCAGTTGCACGCGCTTGCGCGTGTAGCCTTCGGTATTCGCATTGGCGATGTTCTGGCCGGTGGTGTTCATTGCCGCCTGATTGGCAAGCAACGAATTGCGCCCGGTTCGGATTAGGTTGCTAATGCTCATGCTGAGGGTGGCCGGTTCCGGCCGTCTGAGGGAAGTTAGCCTACGCGATCAACAATTGAGCGAGTGGAGGTGCCCTTGGAGGCGTCGCCTCTGGCAGTGTATACTTTGGGTGGGGCGGGCACATTGAGCGCGCTAATCGCCTGCATCATCTCCTGGCCCAGGCTTAGCGCATAGCGAAGTGCAAAGTCAAGATCCTCGCATTGCTTCTTGGCCTGTTGGGCTTGTTCGCGCACTGAGGTGCGGACGTTCAGCAGTGTTCGTGCAGCCTCCTCCATCCCGGGCCGCTCCCGTAGTGCTTCCACCACGGGCGCTACGCCGGAAGGGGTTTCCTCGAACCCGAGCAGTCGTCCCAGCAACCGCATATGGCGCTCCCGCGATGAGCGAAGCTGCTCGAGGGTTCCGACGGTGGCATGGGTGGCTTCTTGCTTTGCCTCCATACCGTCCGTATTGTGCTCGCGAAGAGCTTCAAGCTGAGCCGCAGCGGCCTCGGTGAGCTCCTGAAGAGCCTGCTCTTCCTTGCGGAGTGTGTCGACGAGGGCGTCCACGATTTTTGCGGGGCCTTGCTTGTTTGAGGCTGTATGACTCATGGGTTATCGGCGGAAATCTGAGATCTCAAATATGATGTTGCTCACTGCTCCGGCTGGGATGGGAGTTGCGTCATGTTTAGCGCATCCGGGGTGCTGCTGGAGTCATTCTCCTGAACCATCCCCGACTGCTTCCACTGCCGCATCAGGAGCTCCTCAAGTTTGAAGGCGCCCGATTCCATCAGGTGGTCGGTCAACATGTCGGTCAGATGATCCCGCTGATTGTCCTGGTAGGCACCCATCCAGGCCGGGCTATCGTCTCCGGCCAGGCCCTCGGTGAAGAGGTTCTTCGTCATTTCCGAAACGAACTGACGGACGAGAATCTTTTCGAACTGCTGGGCGGCCTCACGGGCGTCGTTGGGCTTGGCCGGCTGACCGTCGGCCTGCATTGCCTGCAACTGCCGCAGGGACTGTGTCGGATCGATCTGCATGCCTGAGTTTCTTTGGGTTACAGGATTTCGAGTTCGCCCTGAAGCGCTCCCGCTCGGTCGATGGCCTGGAAGATGGCAATTACGTCACGAGCTGTGAGCCCGAGCTCGTTAAGCGCTGCGGCCAGCTCGTTGACGTTTGTGTTGGGATCAAGCACCACAGAGCGGGTACCTTCCTCCTCTACCATTACGTCGCCAATCGTACCCTCACGTGTTTCTCCGTCCGCAAACGGGTTGGGTTGCGAGAAAACGGGATCCTCGCGCGTGGTTACGATGATGCTACCGTAGGTTACCATCACCTCACTGATGCGGATGTTGCCGCCGGCCACGATGGTGCCCGTGCGCTCATTGACCACCAGGCGCGCCGGAACGTCGATCGGAACGCTAAGCGTTTCCAGGTCTGCCATCACCGCAGCCGGTCCGCCCACATCCGCGGGGATTTCCACCTCTACCCGACCGGCATGGACAGCGCGGGCGCTTTCCGGATACACCTCGTTGATGGCTTCCACAATGCGCCGGGCATTGGTAAAGTCGGGCCGGCGCAGGTTGAGCGTAAGATTTGTCTCGTTAAGTTCGGCAGAAAGCCCTTCGGTGATGAGGGCGCCCCCGGGTACGCGTCCGGTGTTGGTCTGGCCCGAGCGCACGCTGGCTCCGCCGGCCTCAGCCAGCACAGCCCCGGTGGAGATGGGGCCCTGGGCCATCGCGTAGACCTGCTGCGTGGCCGGATTCATTAGTGGGGTCTGTAGAAGCACGCCGCCGGTAAGCGACTGCGCATCACCCATGGACGAAACAGTGACATCAAGCTGACCGCCTGAGCCTCCGAAAGCGTCGAGTTTTGCCGTTACCATCACGGCTGCAACGTTGCGTGAGCTCAGCATCTCGGGGTCTACCGTGATGCCAAAGCGTCGGAGCATGTTGGCAATCCCCTGCACCGTGTACGGCGCTCCACGGGAGCCGCGAGCGCGGTCGCCGCTGCGGTCCAGGCCCACGACGAGCCCGTATCCGGTCAGCTGCATGGGTGCCGCTCCTTCAATGGTGACCAGATCCTTAAGCCGTGACTCCCCTTCGCTCTGTGCGAGCACAGGTTCTGTAAGAAGGAGAAGCCCGAGAAATGCAGCCAGGACCGGCACGATCGAGATCCGGTTCATCCTCACGAGGTTACTGTTGTGCATAATCGAAATAAGAGGGTAGGAGCGTTAATTGGAGGCCGCGAAGGCCGCAGCTGCGCCAAGGACGATGATGGAGCCGATGCGGACGAGCTGGCCCGGACGGAAGAACCGCCGAGCGACGCCACTCTGCCGGTACTCAATCTCCGCGTTGGCTATCTGATGGGAGAAAATGGTGTTGTCGAAGCGCACGTCCATCGGACGGACCACGCCGTCCACGCGCATGAGGTGGGTAACGCCGTTCACGTTTAGCTTCCTCTCTCCACTAACGAGCAGGTTGCCTGCCTCGTCGGTGCCGACAATCTGAGCAGTGAATCTGCCTTCGAGCATGTCGCTCTGAAGAGAAGAGTTGCGTGCGTTGCTCGACCGGGTAAATTCCGCGTCAGCGCCGAAGCGTCCGGCAATACCGCCGCTTCCTCCAACGCCGCCCGAGCCGCCAAAGCTGGCGTCGGATTGATCCTGGTAGTCGCTGCGGCGTGAAGCGGAAGTGCGTTCGGAGAGAATAACCGTTAGCACCTCGCCCTCTGCCTGCGCCTTCGGGTCGGAAAACATGGACGACTGCGCTACCGCTTCGTTAGAAAGCAGTACGGCCAGGCCGATGATCGCAAAAGGAATGAGTAGCCTATTCATGCTATTCATGATCGTGTAGAGATTACAGAAGACAGAAGGAGGGCTGACAGGGCGTCACAGTGTTTCAAGCCAGGTAGCCGCACCCGGGCCGGTGATACGGGCCCGGTAGGTGGTGCCAGTGTCGGGAACGTAGACGCGGATGTCATCGCCGGCAAAGCCTGTTTGCCGGGCCTTCCCGCGCAGGGTGAGCTGAAAGAGGGGACGCTCGTACATCATGTTGATACTGTCGCCGCGCTCCACGGTATGCGGAGGCCGGACGTCTCCGCGGCGCAAGGCGCGGCCTTCCCGCAGATGCCGCGTCGCGTAGGTCGGCCCCTGAGTGCTCAGTGCTTCCCAGTCGGCTGGGTGGAGGGGCTCGCCACTAAAGCGCGTCGTTTCCATCCATACGCTGGTAAGCTGGTTCGACGTCACCTCGGAATCATTTCGCAGGGTTTCCGTGGGGACCATCACCGAGTCGTAGTGAGCAATGCGCAGGAGCGCCCAGCCGGCATCCTGCCATGCTCCATCCTCGGTTCGTTGCCGGACCGGGGCCTGCAGACGTCCGCGCGGGATGCCGTTGCTTCCGCTTATGTCAACCTGCAGCGTGCCGGTATTCCCTCCACGTAGCTGCGAGCTGATACGGCCCACCTCTACCTTCAGCCGATGGGCGACCTCAGGAAATGCTTCTGCTACCGCCTGTGCAGCCGCTTCCTGTACCTGCTGCTCCACATCCTCGTCATCACTCGCCACCGCCTGCATCGAAAACGCAGGAAGTAACGCAGTGAGAAGCACGAGCATGAGATCGGTAGGTTGAGGCATCTGACCTGATCAGTTAAATGGGAGAAGAGGGGGCGTTAGCGTTTCAGATTGTTCGTTACCTGAAGCATATCCTCACTCGTGGTTACCATTTTCGAGTTGATTTCGTAGGCGCGCTGGGCGGAAATCAGGTTCACCATCTCCTGAACCACGTCCACGTTCGAGGACTCAAGGAAGCCCTGCCGTATGCGGCCGAAGCCCGCTTCGCCGCCAACGCCAATCTCGGGATCTCCGCTGGCTACAGTTTGCTCGTACATGTTGCCTCCGAGCGAGCGAAGGCCGTTCGGATTGAAGAACCGGGCCAGCTCAATCTGACCGAGCTCTACCGGGGCTGTCTCGCCTTGAAGGCGGGCCGAAACCATGCCCTGCTCGTTCACGAAAATCTCTACTGATTCCGGCGGAATGGCGATATCAGGTTCGATCTCGGCGCCGTTCTGGGTTACGAGCATGCCCTCCGAGTTGACGGTAAACGTGCCGTCTCGCGTGTAAGCTATCTCCCCATCGCTCGTGCGCACCTGAAAAAAGCCGTCCCCATTGATGGCAAGGTCGAGGGAGTTACCCGTCTCCACAAAACCACCCTGCTCGTGGTTACGGACGGTAGAGATAGCGGCTGCACCGTGTCCGAGTTGCAGACTGGCAGGCCCGGCATTCTCGCCGTCACTATCGGAGCCAGCCACCTGAATATTCTGATAAAGGAGGTCGTGGAAGACCATCGTGGAGCGCTTGAAGGCCGTTGTATTGGCGTTTGCAAGGTTGTTTGCGATGTTGTCAACACCCGTCTGTTGGGCGCTCATGCCAAGCGAAGCTGTACGAAGTGAGCGAAGCATAGGTAAGCGATGCGTTCAATGAATGGTTGAGTTGGGCAGGGTGCCGTAGGTTAGAAGCGTCCGGTATCGCGCACCAGCTGCCCCAGTATCTGATCGGTTGTTTGCATGGCCTTCTGCTGCGATTCGAAGAGCCTGAAGTGGGACATCATCTCGGTCATCTCGTGGAGGGCATTCACGTTGCTGCCCTCAATGAAGCCCTGCTGCATTGCGGGCTGCTCCAGTTCCACTGGTTGCTGATCGGTGACGAAGGTGGCGCCCTCACGGCGTTCCAGATCCATCGGATCGTTAAAGTCGACGACACGGATGCGACCGCTTTCTTCGCCATTGACCCGAACGAGACCGTCCTGGGAGATCTCGATGCTGGAGGCGTCGGGCGGCATCACGAGCGGCCCATTTTCAGTGTGTAGAAGTGCACCATCGGTCGACCGGATCATACCCTCGTTATCCTGGACAAACCGTCCATCGCGCGTGTAGCGCATTTCGCCAGAGGCCTCGTCCTCTACAACGAAGAATCCGGGACCCGTGAGAGCCACATCGAGTGGGTTATCGGTGCGGTCGAGGTCGCCTTCCGTGAGATCTGCAAATTGCGTTGGAAGGCGGTCGGTGCGTGGTGCGCCCTCATTGTCCAGGCGCTCGTTAAGCGCTTCGATGAAGACGCGGTCCCGCTTGTAGCCGGCGGTTTCCACGTTGGCGAGATTATTCGCTGTGCGCTCCTGGTTGCGGACCATCTGGTCCATGGACGCGAACGCGTTTTGAAGTCTTTGCAGCATAGCACAGGTGGTTTGGTTCACCTGTGCATAGGTACAAAGCCTCTGCCAAAGGGCGGAATACAGCCGTTTTCCGGCCATCCGGGGGATTCCAGCTGGTGTCTCCCCGTTCCGGGCAACATTTTCCGGCAGGGGGCTCGGCAGCTTTTACCGGACGCGGCGCCGCGCTCTCATTCAAGGGATCGTCACTACGCGGGCAGTATCGTCGTCAACCACTTGTTGAGCTCATCCGCGTTGATGAAGTCACCGTCGGCAGTCACGTGGCTTGTCCGCCAGGCACCGTAACCCGCGCCGGGTGTGCTATCTTTGTCGGTAAGGGTAGCCACCACAGAAGTGGCGCCATCACCGCCGGAGGAAACGCCGCGACCCACAGGCCGGTAACCGTTGAACATCAGCGCGAGCCGGAGGGCTTCGCGTTCCCGTTCGCTGGCGGCTTCCAGGGACACGCTTCCCTTGGCCTCCGCCTGCTCCTGGCCGATCTCCTGGGCAGCGCTGTTCTGGCTAAAGATCTGCTCGCTCTCGGCTACCTTTTGCGGGAGCGTTCGCAGTAGCTCTTGCTGAGCATCGTCGGGCATTTGAAGGATCAGGTGGCTTTCGCGGTCGTGCAGCGAGACGAAGCGGTTACCGCTGTATCCGAGCTGCGCCAACTTGACCATATCATTGGCGTAGCCGACGATTTGGGCGAGAGAGCCGGCAGCCTGGCGCTGTTTGTCGTGGTGGGCAGCGACCGCATCTGTAATGTTTTCCGGAAGATTCCAGTGAATGCAGAGGGCTTCCCCTACCGCAGTATGCTTGATGCCGAGTTGCTCCTGCTCGTACTCGTGGAGCGGCGCGTCCTGTGCGCTCACAAGCATATCCCCGTACAATTCTCCGTGATGGGTGAGTAAGACAAGCTTCCCGATGTCATGGACGAGGCCGGCGACAAACGCTTCTTCCGCGTCAGCCCCCTCTACGTATCTGGCAATCCAGCGAGCAGCCGTTCCGGTTGCAATACTGTGGCGCCAGAAGTTGGCCGCATGACGAGCCCAAGAGTCACCAAGGCTCCGTTCGAGATTCATCACCGAGATACTGAGCGCGAGATTCACGATCGCATCGCGACCCAGTAGCACGGTCGCCTGTTGCACGGTCTGAATCTGCCGCGACGCTCCATAGAAGGCCGAGTTAGCCGCCCGCAACGTCCGAACCGTCAGCGTCTGATCTGATTCGATCACTTTTACGATCTGGCGGAAGTCTACTTCCGGCTCCCGTGAAAGTGTCAAAAGCTGCTGTACGGATGCCGGCAGTGGCGGAAGTGACTGAATTGCTTCCCGAATGTAATCGGGCACGATGGCACTCATAGGGGTAAGGAAAGGATTTGAGCACTTTGGGGATACACCCCACGGACAATCCCGGGTATCGACCCTAATCCCCAACCATTAAACCGTATCATACGCCAGCAGTCACGACCGGCGCTTGAAAGGGGTTGCCAAAAGATGTACGTTGATGAGTACAGCTAAGAGGCTCGTGCCTCGACGCTCCCTTAGACATCGTCGAGCAAACGGCTTACGGAGATGAATAGAAGACGCAAGAAGGAATTGTACATTGCTATTGCCATCCTGGTAGGGATTTTCATTGTAGGATGGCTAATCGCTCAGTTTACGGGTTAGCGTGTTGCTTCCGGCACTCGGCGCACGGGCATGTGCGCCGCAGTCGCTCCCAGCTGTAGATCCCCGTATCGTGCCCGTCATCCCACGTGATGCGCACGCCGACACTTCCCGCTTTTTCTGCCCGGACTTCCTCCCAGCGGCGCCTTGGTGCTTCGTCGAAAATGGAGGGATCCGGGAGTTTTTTTGCGCCGTGCCCCTGGCAGTTGGCACACGGACACGCTTTCCGTAGCCCGTCGAGTGGAAACGTGGTTGCGTGGCCATCGGCCCACCGAATGCTGAACTCTTGATCGGAAATATCGACGGTTACACTTGACGGAAGAGTTTGGCGCGGGGAGAGCATAGGACGGTCGCTGGCAATAAGAAATCGTCGTAGACAAAAAAACGGCGTCAACCCGCAAAGGTTGACGCCGCTTGAAGGTTAGGCCGTCCAATGGAGCTACAGCTCAGGTAGCTCTTCCTGGAACGGATAGATTTCTTTGAGGAGAGCCTGAAGCTTCGTCCGCCCACGGTTAATCCGGCTCTTGACGGTACCCATCGGGAGACCCGTAATTTCAGCAATCTCGTCATAGGCGAGCTGCTGGATATCCCGGAGCACCACAACCTCGCGGAAGTCCGGCGGAATTTCGTTGAGCGCTTCCTGGATATACCGATCCTGAAGCGTGCTCTCCGTGTGGCGGTCGGGAGAGAACGACTCATCCGGAATCGCCATCTCGTACTCCTCGTTGTCCCGGTTCACGGACTGAATGGAGTACATGCGACGGCGCTTGCGCTTCCGGTATTCCGAACGGGCAAGGTTGCCGGCAATCGTATATAGCCAGGTCGAAAA
>SLED01000363.1 GCA_007124945.1 Salinibacteraceae bacterium
AGAGCGAGCCTGGCGAAGAGGTGCAGTACAACAACAACGGCGCGAATCTCCTGGCGGGCATTGCCGGAAAGGCTGCTGACGAACCGCTGGATGAATTTGTAGCCAGAGAGTTGCTCGAACCTGTTGGTATTACAGAGTTTCAGTGGACGGCTGAGGAAGCGGGCCATCCAATGGGAATGGCAGGGCTGCAGCTGTCAGCGCGGGACCTGGCAACCCTGGGGCAGTTAGCCGCGAAGCATGGTCGGCTGGATGAGCAGCAGCAGCTAATCGAAGCGGAGTGGTTCGAGCAGAGCTTTCGTCCCGGCTCGCAGCTGAGCGACGAGATTGGTCTGCTCTGGTTCTTGCTTCACGACGAGGGTGAGCGTGTGGGCGCCATGCACTCCGGCCACCTGGGACAGTGGCTGGTGCTATATCCTGAGGAAGGGCTGGTCGGCGTCCGTCTGATTCAGGCCACAGCAGCATACGATCGGGAGCGCGACGCTTTCGAGGCGTTTCCGGAGATGCTACGGACACTCAGCCCCTAATCAGCGCGCTTCAGCGACACCGGTGGAGAGGATGGATTCATAGTACGATTCGTACCGCGGGATCACCCGCTTGACGTCAAAGTGATGCGCGCGCTCTCGGGCCCCTTTGCTCATCCGCTGGTGCAGCTCGTCATCAGTGATAAGTTCGCGCGTGTATTCAGTCATCGCGTCAATGTCGCCGAGATCGCAGAGAAAGCCGCTTTCTCCGTGTTCTACGAGCTCCGGAAGTCCTCCAATATCGCTGCACACTACCGGCACTTCACAGGCCATCGCCTCAAGAGCGGCCAGACCAAATGTCTCCGAACCACTCGGCATCAGAAAGACATCGGCAACCGACAGTATCTCCATCACAGGATCTTGCTTGCCGAGGAAGCGCACGTCCTCCTGCACGCCCAATTCCCGGGCGAGGTGTTCGGCGGGCATGCGGTCGGGACCGTCTCCCACCAACAATAACTTCACCGGTAGCTCGGCTTCCCGAAGGTTGTACAGCACACGTACCACATCCTGAGCACGCTTCACCGGCCGAAAGTTGGAAACGTGGATAAGGACTTTCTCGCCGTTCGGGCAGAGAGCTCGCCTGAAGTAATCCTTTTCGGAGCGATAGAACGATTCGGTATCGATAAAATTAGGAATCACCTCGATATCCTTTTCGATATCAAAGTGCTTGTACGTCTCATTTTTCAGATAATCGGATACGGCTGTAACGCCATCCGACTGGTTGATGGAGTAGGCCACCACCGGACGGAATGACGGATCCTGCCCTACGATCGTGATATCCGTTCCGTGAAGTGTCGTAATGACGGGGACGTTCTTCAGCCGCTCATCAAGAATTTGCCGGGCCAGGACAGCACTCGTCGCATGGGGAATCGCATAATGTACGTGCAGAAGATCAAGCTCCTCGTAGAGCGCCACATCCACCATCTTGCTCGTAAGGGCGAGCGAATAGGGGGGGTACTCGAAGAGCGGGTAACTACTAATGTTGACCTCGTGAAAGAAGATGTTACCCGTTACGTTGCTTAATCGAAAAGGAAGGGAGTAGGCGATAAAGTGAATTTCGTGGCCACGTGCAGCCAGAGCTTTTCCGAGCTCCGTAGCTACTACGCCGCTACCTCCATACACCGGGTAGCAGGTAATTCCTATCTTCATAACACGAGGGGATCTGCGAAGCGTGATAATTGATGCGAACAGGTACCGGTGCGATCAACCGGCCATGCGGGGGCATGTTGCTGCCAACACTTAGTGCATTCGAGACAGGGTTGTTACGTGCAGCGTCTCCGGGGCGGCTTGTTTGCATACGAGATGGCCTGGTTGCATATTCGCCCGTAGTATTACTTCAAATTGACGAGCTAACTGCTTTTTCCTTGATATGAAACGTTTGTACTCCTATCTCATCGCTGCCCTTGCTGTATCAATAATCGCGTGCTGGAGCACGACACCTGCTCATGCACAGCTCGGCATTGCCGGTGGCGCCAATTTCGACAATATCGGCGATATTAGATCTGGCGAGGATGAGGGTCGTTTCGATAATGCGACCGGTTTTCATGTCGGGATCTTTTATGATCTGGCCGTGGGACCGGTGGCTGTGCGACCGGGGCTCTTCTACGCCGATGTAGGCACCTTCGACTTTTCCGGTGTGGAGGGTATCGAAGATAACGTGGATATCGATATGCTCGAGCTACCCATCGATGTGCGGCTGCGTCTGGCTACGCTGCCAATCATTCGCCCGTATGCCACCGCGGGGCCGGTCTTTCAGCTGGCGCGGCAGCGTGGTGATGGGTTCGATAATCTAAATATGGCCGCGAACATAGGGCTTGGGGCCGAGCTTAGTTTTCCCGGATTTCCACTTACATTGATGCCTGAGCTGCGCTACGCGTTCGGTATCTCCCGCTTTACCGATGGTTTTGATTTTGGCGACACGGTTACGGTAGAGACGGGCGGCGAGCGTCTGAACACGTTCATGCTTCGCCTTGGTGTCAAGTTTTAGGGTACACCCGCACATTTGGCAGATGGTCACGGTAGCGTCGCTCAAGAAGGG
>SLED01000350.1 GCA_007124945.1 Salinibacteraceae bacterium
ACACGAGCAGCTTGAAGGCACACCTCCTGAAGACGCCTCCCTACTACTGGTCGACGACATTGCACTCACCGGCAATCGTCTACACCGCTTTCTACAGGTACACCCGTCCCGCAACGTCGTGGTTGCCACGCTATTTTCGCACCCAGAGCTGCGGGAGGCCGTGGTAACCGAAGAGTCCCGGGTGACCGCGTTTGTGAGTGCCTACGATCTTAATGACCACGTGCGGGAGCGGAAGGACCACGAAACGTGGAAATTGAAATGGAGAGAAAGACAAACAGGCAAACGGTACTGGTCGGGCCAGCCCGAGCACGTCTGCTTCCCCTGGAGCGAGCCCGACATCGCGGTGTGGAACCCGGAGACAGAGGCAATTCAGGAGGGCCTGCGTATCATCCCGCCGGATTATTGCCTGCGAAATGCTCGTCTGGCCGCCGCTTCAGAGCACGACGCATCGCGGGTCCAGCGTCAGCCCGAGGCCAACGGTCCGATCAAACCACCTGCTGAGGTATTCTTCGGCCGGATACAGGAGAGCATCATTGTGGCTAATCCCGAGGCGGGGGTGTGCATCGAGCTGCAGGATACCGGCGCGGCCATCTGGCAGAGCGTCGTTTCACACGGCACCGAGGAGGCGGTAGTTGAAGATTTGCTCGCCACATACGATATAGAACGAGAAGCACTGTCCGAACACGTTACGCGCTTCTTCGATGAGCTAATAGATAACCATCTCCTGCTTCGTGGCACAGGCTGACGTAACACCGCAGGACATTGCGTTGAAGCGCTTCTGCGTGTACGGCATTGACCTGGCGCTGGACTGGCACCCGAGCGCGCCGCTTTCTTCGCGCACTGCCGATGGAAACGCGGCGGAGCTTACCGTGCACCGCGTACCGTCGGTGCCGGAGCCTCTGCAGACAGACGAGCCCATCATCAGGGGTGGCGAGCTTGACGGGCTCTACCGGATGCCGGAGGGCTTTCTGTTTAGCTTCGCCTCCGTTGTCCGTTTTCACGTGACGCGCGAAGAAATCCGGTATGAGCTGCGCGATGCGCAGTATGCGTACGCGGTCGAGCTGTGGCTACTTGGCACCGTGCTTTCCTTCTGGTTGGAGTGGCAGCAGCGACCGGCGCTGCATGCATCGGCTTCCGTCGTTGACGGGCACGCGGTCGGATTTATGGCCACGAACAAGGGCGGCAAGAGCTCGCTGGCGGCGACGCTCATGCAGCAGGGGCACCCGCTGCTGACGGACGATATCCTCGCCCTCACGCCGGGTACGCCGACGCTCGCCCACCCTGGTTTTCCGCAGATGCGCATGTGGCCAGAGCAGGCCGCGCACTTTGTGCCCGACGTGGACGCACTCGAAACCGTACATCCCTATATCGAAAAGAAGCGCGTGCCGCTGGTGGACAAGGGTATCGACGGTGTCTTCTGCGACGAAGCCCGGCCGCTCGCTGTGCTCTACATCCCCGATCGGCGCGACGAGGTCGATGAGATTACCATCGAGCCAATCTCGCAGAGCGAGGCCCTGCTGTCAATCGTCCGGGAGTCGTTTGTGGCGAGGCTCATTGAGGCCGCCGGCTGGCAGGGGCAACGACTCGGGCTGCTGTCGAAGGTGGTGAAGGCGGTGCCGGTGCGGCATCTCATCTATCCGAATGGAATGGAGCATCTGCCGAACGTGGCCGCGGCCGTCGAAGATAATGTTCGCATGCTCACTCGCCGATAATAGCGGGGATCCTCATTATGGCGTGCGCATTGCGCACGTCCTCTATTGCTTCACCACCCGTCCCTTTCATGCAGGTTGACTGGCTCCGTCCGGAAGCGCGTGCTATCCTCGCGGCTGCGCATAGCCGTGACGAGGTGATCGACCATACGGCGCTTGGCGATCACCTGCGGCAGGTGGGTGACTGGGATTTCTTCCTGCGGGCGGTCAGGTGGCACAATGTGGGTGGGGTTGTTCACCACGCCCTCAAGCCGCACGCTGAGGTGCTTCCCGATCCGGTGATTGAGACGCTGCGGGAGGGCAACCAGTTGATCAGCCAGCACAACCTGCTGCTGGCTGGTGAGGTGATGCATGTGATTCGAGCGTTCGAAGAGGCTGGCGTGCCGGTCGTGCCGCTGAAAGGTCCGGCACTTGCAGCCGCCATCTACAGTCGCTTTAGCCTGCGACCCGCCGGGGATATCGATTTTCTGGTGCGGCCGGATGATCTGAAGACAGCTGCCGGAGCACTGTCATCGCTCGGCTATCGTTCGATCACCTCACATACAGAGGCGAAGGATCTGGAGGCGGCTCAGCTTGGGCGTGAATTCGTTAACGAAGAGCGGGGCGTGGTTGCCGAGCTCCACGGATATTTTTTGAACACGGTGCATCAATTTGAGCTGGAGCCCGAGGCAGTGTGGACGCGGCTTGGAGAGGCGAATCTGGACGGTCGGCAGATTCCCCGGCTTTCGGCGGAGGACACGATGCTGTACCTCTGTGCGCACGGCGGAAAACACCGGTACGAACGCCTCAAGTGGTTGTGCGATATCGCGGAGCTGCTCCGCGCTGATGTGGAGCTTTCCTGGCCCGTGTTGCGCGCGCGAGCTAAGAAGCTACGATCGCAGCGACTGCTCTGGCTGGGCTGTCTCCTGAGCCATGAGCTGCTGCAGGCGCCAGTGCCTGGCGACCTGATCGAAGAGGCAAAGCGTGATCAAGCGGTGCCCGGTCTTGCCAGACAGGTGACCGAGTGGCTGTTTACTGAGCCGTTCAGCAGGGATCCTTCCGTTGCGTCATATCGCTTTCATCTGCAGATGCGTGAGGACTGGCGCGACAGGCGCAACTACCTCGCCCACCTCAGCCGCCTCGCGCTGAAGCCCACAGAGAAAGATCGGGCGTTTCTCCAGCTTCCGGAAAAGCTCGACCCGCTCTACTATCTGGTCCGACCGGTTCGGCTGATCAGGGACGCCATCTTTTCGTAGCGCCGGTTGCGGCCATCAGTACATCGGCCAGAGGCCCGGGGTGGCCAGTTCGATCAGGTGGCCATCAGGGTCGCGGAAATACAGGCTTTCACCACCCTGCGGCCACTCGTTCCGCCCGGCGATAGCGACGTTGTGCTCAGCAAGGTGCTCTTCCCACACGGGGAGCTCTTCCTCGGGCACTGCAAAAGCGATGTGCACAGGACCATCGCCATCATGCGGCGGAATGGTACCGGACGGCATGTCTACGGGCGTAAGTGCTACACCCTTTTCGAACAACAAAAGAACCTGTTGCCCGGCCACGTCGAACGCACAGAAGTGGTCCTCAACCGTCATCGGGCGGAGCTGTACGACATCTGCGAAAAACTCGCGGGCACGTTCAAGGTCTTCTACGTAGAGCGTGGTTTCGAGAAGACGCGTGAGGGAAGGCATGGAGGCTATCGTGTCAGTACGAGGGGGGTATTGCTAAATGATCCTATATCGGTCCCGGAAATGGTGGCGTCGATCTGTGAGCCATCCTCGCTCACAGTGCCGGTGAGCGTGCCGGGCCGGCTACCCGTTATCGAAAGCTGGAGTTCGAGTGTGGGGAAGTTGTAAGCACCACCGGCGATTGAAAAATCACTTACTTCATCTGGGCCGTCGAAGGTGCCTCCACCGGCTACCTCGGTGGCCGTTGTTTGAAGCTGAAGTGTGAGGTCGAATTCGTCTCCCTGCTCATCCTCAAACGTCGAAGTCCAGGTATCGGTGAGATCGGGAGGACCGTCGTCCTCCACGGGGGTGGAGCTATCGCAGGCAGCAAAGAGCGCGCAAACCAGGATGGAGAGTAAAATGCGATACGTCATCGTGGTGAGCAGATTCATGTACGAAAGGGACAGCGCCGGTGTGACGCTGCCCCCTCGTACGTGTGGCAGGTATAGGGCTGTTTCTTCAGCAGCAACCTTAGGCGGTAACAGGCTCGAGGTTAAGTACCTTTGCGAGCGCCTTGCCTACGCCCTCCGCAGAAGCAGGGTTTTGTCCAGTAACAAGCCGGCCGTCCACCGATACTTTCTCCTGCCAGGGTTCGGCCTTCTCGATGCGCGCCCCACGCTTGCGGAGGCGCGACTCCAACAAGAACGGCACAACGTCTTCAAGCTCAACGTCGCGCTCTTCTACATCCGTGAAACACGTGATGGTTTTGCCGTCCACGAGGTAATCACCGCTGGAAAGCCGCACGTTTACGAGGCCGGCCGGGCCATGACATACCGCGCCTACAGCACCACCGTCTTCATAAATATCGCGTGTGAGCTGTTGAAGCGTCTTATTGCTGGGGAAATCCCACATCGTGCCATGCCCCCCCGCAAAATATATCGCGTCGTATGCGTCGGCGTCCACCTGGTCGGCAGGCTTCGTCTCCTTGAGTGCCTGCTTGATTCCATCGATATTCAGAAACGCCGCGTTGCCCTCATCGTCCAAGTCGTGGCTACTGGGGTCGAGCGGGGCCTCACCACCCTTCGGACTGATGAAGTCAATTTCCGCACCCGCCTTCTTCAGTACCAGATACGGATGCGCAACCTCTGATAGGAAGTACCCGGTATCGTTACCGGTGTCTCCAAGCTCACCGTGACTGGTTAACACAAATGCAATTCGAGGAGTGCTCATGGGCTTGATCCACCTTGTGAATGAAAATACTACTGGCAGTAAAACCGCGCATCTCCTTTATGTTGTTACGAACCATCCATGTTACAGGTACGATGCATATCAGCGTCAACGGAGCGGCTTTCTGCCGAACTGAGTGAACCTTCATAAAAGTTAATGTCACCAAACGGGGAGAGGTGCGTACGATTAAGTGACCCGTTCGGTGGCCCTCTCATCAACCCTTCAGGTGCCATGAATACGCAAGAAGCACATACAACGTTAACCGCGCATGAGCTCATGACCACGGATCTGCTCACGGCGAATCCAGAGTGGACCGTTGATCGGCTCGCAACGTTTTTTAATCAGCACGTAATCACAGGTGCACCTGTAGTGGATGAGGATGGAGATCTTGTTGGCGTCGTCTCCATTACGGATATCGCCCGCCGCAAGAGCCTTGTTGGTGACGACACGGCGGAGTTCCGGATTTTCCGCCCGTATCATGCCTCGGCCGACGATGCATACGACGAGGAGGATCTGATGTCGCTCCGCACTGAAGCTGTGCCCGATGCTACGGTAGAAGACATTATGACGCAGGAGGTGTACAGCGTCGACGTAGATGACACGGTGCAGCGCATTGCCGACACCATGTTAAAGCGTCGGATTCATCGCGTTCTTGTGACCGAGAACGGCCGTCTGAAAGGGCTGATCACTGCGTTTGACCTGGTGCGCATCGTGCGCGACATGTAGCGTAGCGTAATGCCCGCTTCGATGGAGGAGGGGCGGGCATTGTTGGTTTGTTGATCAAACAACCGTTTGCTCTTCTTTCCTATCGAGCAGGTGGTGGAGTTTGCCCGGGAAGCGCTTCCGAAGGAACTGTTCGATTTCGAGTGATGCGTCAGCGATCGCGCGCCAATCAATGCCAGTGGAGATATTCATCTGCTCCAGCAGATGCACGGTATCTTCGGTGGCGATGTTGCCTGCAGCGCCGTGGATGAACGGACACCCGCCCATGCCAGCGAGGGATGTGTCGAATCTATCGACGCCACACCGGAGGGCCTCCATCATATTGGCTATGCCCGCTCCGCGCGTGTCATGAAGATGCAACACGAGCGGGGTGTCCCCAATCACCTCGCGAACAGCTTCCACCCGTTCACGAATCATGACAGGGTCGGCCATTCCGGTTGAGTCTGAGAGCGCAAGCGACTCAAGCCCGAGGTCGGCAAACTGTTGCGCCATGGTAAGGACGCGGGGTAGGGGCGTGTCGCCGGGGTCGCGGTATCCGAAGACTGTTTGCAGGTTCATCTGAGCCCGCATCCCCAGCTTCTGTGCCCGGCGAACCATTGCCTCTCCCTGGGCCACGGCCTCCTCCAATGGCATATTGGCATTTGCGCGGCTATGGGCATCATGCGTAGCGATGGATAGGTCCACCACCTCAAGCCCGTTGTTGTGAGCTCGTTCCACCCCTTTTAGGTTCAGCGCCAGTCCGGTGAAGAGCACGTCATCACGTTCCGGCAACCCCTCGCAGATAGCTTCGGCATCCGACATCTGCGGAACCCACTCGGGATGCACAAACGAGGTTACCTGAATACGGGGCACACCCGCTGAAGCCAGCCGGTTTATTACATGCAGCTTCAGATCCGTCGGAATAAACGTGTCTTCGAACTGGAATCCATCGCGAGGACCAACCTCGCAAAGATGAACGTGATCCGGGTACGACATAAGTCTATAACATGGTAATATGCTGAGGGGAAAGCATGGCCTTCTTACCAATGCACTGCGGCTCGGGTTGCCCGGGCGTTGTGGAGTGAGGTGGTAGTCTCCCGAATTGAACAGAAATAGAAAAAGGGACGGACTCCCACCAGGTCCGCCCCTCGGTCCCGGCACACCCGCTGGAGGCAAAACTAACGAGTGGCCGGGGTTCTCTGTGTATATGCCACCGCCGACGTTACGCGCGCCGCGTCTCGGCAAGTAATGCTTCGAGTTCCTTCAGGCGAGGAAGTTTAAGTTCGTCGGGCCCGAGGTCTTTCACGGCATCGTCCATGAACGCGGCAAGGGCCGTGCGCTCGTGCGTCGTGGCGTCACTGGCGTCCAGAAGGCGCATGACTCGATCCATAAAAGGCCGCGCAACGTCCCCACTGATATAGTGATACAGGAGGTGTACGAGCCCTGATTTCTTGGTAGGTGTCTGCGTTGTAGACATGACATTCAAGGCTTTATGAGGTAGGGACGCACCGTGTGTGTACGGGCGCCGTCGCTATGGTTACACCCGACAAATTTCGGACCAAGCTCACACGAGTAGCGGGAACACCCTCGCTCTTCACTCTACGGGCAATTATTTCGCAGAGTTACAGGGTGATGACGGAAGACCTGTCCGGAGGCTGATGTACAATGGCTCCACCAGGTGTCTACCGTAGCACCCACCGGGTGGCGACATTCTTGACTCGAACGGGCGTGGCGCCCTCATCCTTGAAGCCAGCGCTCAAGTGTGCTGTCAATGCTGAAGGCAGAAGACGGATCGAACCGGAATGAGAGGTGCTTCCAGTCGCCGCTCCCATCCAGCACCGGCACATACTCCTCAAGCATGGCCTCAGCATTTTCCGAGAGATAGGTCAGTGCCTCGGCACACGCGTCAATATCGTCCTTAGTATTGTAGAGCCCCAGTGAGACACGCACCATGCCCGGCTGGTCGTCTGGCGTGCAGGTATCGAAGCAAGACTCCGGTGCCACACCTGTTTCGTCCGAAATCCCAAGCAGCTGCCGGACGAAAGGCTGTGCGCAGAAGCACTCGTTACGAACAGCGATGCCGAAATAATCGTTGAGTGCCGCTGTAACCAGACCGTGGGGTAGGTCTTTCAGGTTGAAGGTGAGCACGCCGATGCGATCAGCCACTTCCAGACGATGTGATCCGTAGAGATGAAGCCCGGGGATGGACTCGAAGGCTGACAGGGCGTATTGTGTGAGCGCGCGCTCGTCCTCTTCCACCACATCCATACCTATGTGCTGGAGCAGGCGCAATGTGGCACCGAGCGCAATACTGCCGGGCAGATTGGGCGTGCCGGTTTCCTCGCGCTCGGGCAGTTTGTCCATGATGTCATAGCGCGCCGTATCAACGAAATCAACGACACCGCCCCCAACCTCCTGTGGCTCAAGCCCGGCGAAAAGCTCTTTTTGTGCCACGATAACGCCCGGGCTGCCCGGTGTGTATATTTTGTGTCCGCTGAGGCACAGAACGTCAATCGCTTCATCCACGTCGTGCCCTCGCATTGATAGTGGCATGTGCGCGGCTGCCTGGGCGGCATCCACCACCACGAGCGCATCATGCTGATGTGCGAGCTTTGCAATCTCGTGGATGGGGTTGAGGATGCCCGTGACGTTCGATGCGGCAGTGATGGCCACGTAGTTAAGCCGGTCGGCATGTTCGCGCACCGCCTCGCGCAGGTGCTCCATACAAACCCGCCCTGCCTCACCGTCGGCGTCTTTCTCCACGGGCACATGCACCACTTCGCCGACGTGTTTGCGATGGGGAAGGTCGTTGGCGTGGTGCTCCATGATGGTCGTGATCACCACATCTCGCTCCGGACGCCGTTCGGCGAGCACGCGCGCCATCCGATTGAGCCCGCCCGTAACGCCGTTCCCACAGAAAATCGCCGTGTAGCTCTCCGGCGCGTCCACAAACTCGAGGGCTGCCTGATGGGCGTCGTCGTACGCTTTCGTCATGATGCGTGCACCCTGGTGGAGATGCGAGTGCGTGTTGGCATAATGCTCAAGCGCGCGCTCGGCTGTTTCCCAGGCTGGCCTCCAGCAGAGGTTGGATGCGCCGCTATCAAGATAGATGCGCGGGCGCTCCTCACCCGAGGCAAGGGGGTAGGCGGTATCCAGACCGATGAACTCGCGCTTCAAGCGCTCGAGCATCCTTACGCGGTCGGCCCGCGGGCGCTGGGTCGGGGACACGGCTGTACGAAGCTCCATGGCAACAGGGGGGATAGGCAATGCAATTATAGACCTTGTCAATGTACGAAATAGGTGGCCGAGAGCAAAATGCACCGAAAGGAAGCAGTGACGATTCGCGATTATAGCATCCGGGAGACGTGTGGCATCCTCTGCACGCGTGGTTCGCTACTGATGGAACGTTTTCTCCGAACCCGTGTGGACCCCATCACCTCTCGCTCACGCACTAAGCGTCTATGTTTATTCGCTGTTTGTTGCTGTCTTTCCTGCTCTTGATCCCGGCTTCGGCCTTCGGGCAACCCCTGTGGACGAGCCCGACGCCGTTTGATGGGATTACGCTTGAGGCGCAGAAGCCGCTTTTTTCTGATGCTGACGGCGTGTCGTTCTTTACCTCCTCCTGGATCGTCACCGGGCAGCTCGCGCTTCGAGAGGATGTTCGGGCTGGGGTCGATATCGGGGTAAGTCATTATGCGCAGCGCCCGGATGAACCGGGTTTCTTCCCGCCTTCTCCCGAGGATATCGCAGAGACGACGGTGTCCAACATTGGTGTATCTATCGCATATGACGGATTTTTTCCCGATCTCACGATCATCGCGCAGGGCCGGCTCCCTACGGCCTCCAACGCGCTCGGTAACGTGGGCCGCGTAACGGGCCGCTACGCTGATATCTTCCGCTACGATGCCTTTCTTGCAGATGCAACTACAGCGAGCCTGTCCGGCGATTATAGTGTGGCGCTTGATGAGACCTTCAACCTCCGGGCGCGAGCAGGATTGATCGCGCAGTTTACGGGCGAGCGCGGGGCGAATCAGCCGGCGCGGAGCGATGCCCTCATGCGCTATGCACTGCAGGGATGGTTCGAAGATGACGATCTTCGCATCGGGGTGGGCGCGGCAGGGATAACACACCTTACCGACGAGTTCGTCGGGTTTGTGGAGCGAACGCAGGTTGTACTCGGAGCAACGGCTATCGCCAGGCTCGGCCCCGTAGAGCCGGGCATGACGATTCAGGTGCCGATGACGGATGAGCTCGGTCGGCAGATGGACGCCTCGCTGACACTCTCGCTTGGTGTGCCTTTACGGTAAGGGTCGCCACCTCACCAGGCGCATTCAACTCTGCAACACGCTCAGGTCTCTCGTTAACGTGGTAAACGAGACGTGACCTGTGGCACCGACTGCGCTGTTTGCTGTTGGAACGATTAAATCGTCATCTTCGCCTCACTATCTGTTTTCCCCATGAAGGCCTATATCATCTACGAGAACGAAGACTGGATGCCGCCTCTGCGCCGGGCGTTGGAGGCCCGGGGAGTACCATACGAGGAGTGGTTCGTGGATGAGGGCCACTTTGACGTCA
>SLED01000409.1 GCA_007124945.1 Salinibacteraceae bacterium
CACACCGATGGGAATATCCACCGTCTCTCGGCAGGCCGTCAAGCGCCTTGCCACGCGCTCGGCGCCGTCATTGTTGAGCCCCATGCGATTGATGAGCGCCTCATCGGCCGGAAGACGAAACGCCCGAGGCTTTGGGTTGCCCTCTGCCGCCCGGGCCGTAACAGAGCCCACCTCTACAAATCCCATTCCTACAGAAGCCCAGAACGCCGGCATGGTCGCGTTCTTGTCGAACCCGGCCGCCAGTCCAACCGGATTCCGAAAGGCCAACCCCCACAACGTCTGATGCAGCGCAGTGTCGCTAAAGGCATAACGAGAACTGATGATGCCCGGCGCAACCCGCTGCACTGCTCGCGCTCCCCACTCGGCGACTTTGTGCGCCTGTTCGGGCGAGAGCTTGAAAAGTAAGCCACGGGCACGCCGAAACATAGATTAAACTAAAGTTGTAGGGAGCAATAGTGGGATTGAGTGTGGAGTGGCACCGCCGCCGGGGAGCCGGTAAGCCTCCCTGATAAGTTCGTTCACACATATTTGTTCAGCCTCCATCAAACGACGGGCAATGTTCGGACCTTTAGAATCCTCCTGCCGTTTTAATTTAGCTATATGCCCGCTCATCTCACCGTAAGTTTAAGCATTCCATCTTCCCATCATGGGCGTTTCATCGTCTGTATCAGTACCCCCTTCACCCGTGTCTCAGGATTTCGATACGTTTATATCGAATTTTCGCTCACAGCTTCGCGACACGTTCCGACGGCGTGGAGACATTGATGCCATGAGCCTCAACCGGAGTCTCCCGCCATATGTCCTCCGGGATGTGCGCACCTGTAAACCGCTCTCCGCCTTTATTCCATCGGAGTACGGTGGGCGCGGCGGGCACGTGCATGAGTCGCTCTCGGTTCTGGAGGCCGCGGGCTACGAGTCCATCGCGCTGACCCTTACGCTTGGAATCAATGGTGCGCTTTTCCTGCAACCCGTTGGCAAGTATGCCCATGACGAGGTGAAAGCGCCTATTTTTGAGCGCTTCCTCGAACATCAGAATATGGGCGGCCTGATGATTACGGAGCCCGATTATGGCTCCGATGCTCTCAGCATGCGGACGGCGTTTACTGAACACGAGGATTACGCCCGGATCCGAGGCACCAAACACTGGGCAGGACTCACGGGGTGGGCTGATTTCTGGCTGTTGACCGCGCGTAAGCAGGATGAAAACGGTAACCTCGCGCGCGACATCGATATCTTTGTTTGCGATGTTACGCAGCCCGAGCAGCATGTGGAGGTGGAGGAGCTTTACACGAACCTGGGCCTCTACCACATCCCGTATGGGCGTAACAAGCTTGATGTGAAGGTTCCCCTGGCACAGCGCCTACAGCCGGAGCGCACGGGCATCACCATGTTGCTCGACCTGTTGCACAGAAGCCGCGTGCAGTTCCCGGGGATGGGCATGGGCTTCCTGCAGCGCATGCTCGACGAGGCGCTTGATCACTGCCGCAATCGGCACGTTGGTGGAAAATCGCTCTTCAATTACGACCAGGTCAAGAGCCGCCTTGCTACACTGCAGGCATATTTTACAGCATGCTCGGCGATGTGCACGTATGCCAGTGAGAACGCCAGCGTGGAGAACAATCTTGCGAAAATCAATCTTCAGGCCAACGCGGTAAAAACGGTAGTCACCGACATGATGCAGGAGGCCGCTAACTCTGTTCTGCAGCTAACGGGCGCTAAGGGCTATCGCCAGGATCACATTGCCGGACGCGGCTACACTGACAGCCGCCCATTCCAGATTTTCGAAGGCTCCAACGATATCCTGTACCAGCAAATTACTGAGTCGGTACTAAAATCGATGCGCCGGCTGAAAGACAACAACCTGTACAACTACCTGGAGAAGAGCGATCTCTCCTCGCGGGCAGCGGAGCAGTTCAAGGATACGCTTGACATCAACCTGGATCCGCAGATGCCACAGCGCAAGCTGGTGGAGCTTGGCCGAGTGCTCGCACGCGTCATCTCCATGGAGTTTACAATTGAGTTGGGCGAACGGGGCTTCCGGAGCGATCTGATCTCGAACTGCCTCTCAGTCTTCCGCCGTAAAGTTCACAGCTACATGTGCGCCTATCGCGATGAGGGGCTACCCGCTATCGTAGAAGATGATCTCGAACAGAGCGGGTGGGTTGACTATGTCTCGGCCCGATCGTAGGACTGCATAGATTCCGAACCATCGAGCCCACCGGTAGCTTTGCCGGTGGGCTTTCTTTATGACGGAACGCTACGTGTCACGTTATGAAAGGCGGTACTATCGTGTCTGATCAAGAAAGACCCTCGACGACGCTCAGGCATGATGGCAGGATTATTCGCACGGTTCGGCGCACTTCTCCTCATCACGCTGCTTGTGGGACTTAACTCCGCGACAGCTCAGGCACTGACCGACACCACCATTACGTGGCAGAGCTACGCGCAAACCGGCACAGCCGGGGTTGCCATCTACCCCACCCCTCCCGATGATGAGCGCTTCGAACGGGTGGTTGTGATGCGCGAGCTGGCCGATAATGACGGCCCTACCGTAGTCGAAGATGCCTCCTTTCTGGCCGAGCAAATCGGGCGGACGATGGGCTTCGACCCGGTTGATACGATGTGGATTTACCGATGGGGAAGCTACAGCTTTGCCGGCGCCGAAGACTCGTCGAAGGAGCTACTTGTGCGCGCCACCTTTCGTCGCACCAGCCGCGGAGCCCTCAGCGCTCCCTCGTGGCGCGTGATGACACGAGCCGAGGTAGAAGAGGCAACGGACCGGCGGTTTCGGTGATCGCTATTCAGAACAGGATTTAACCTATGCATCGCCCTTACCCAACTCTGTTAACCCGCATCGCTGCAATAATTCCCGCACACATGAGACCGACGTACGCAAGTGCATCTTGTTGACCAATGAATAGGTGGAACTTGATTTACCTTTAGCGCTTATAGCGTTTAGTGCGACAAACCGACCGTTTTTCTGGTCTCACTCGGATTAGGAACCTTACCCGCTATGGCGCAGAACCGCCTCCATCCTTCAGAATTTGATCCCGGCACGTTAAACCGAATTTCTGAGGTCCTTTCAGAATCTGGACCTGTGGCCCTTATCGACGAGAAGGGACGCCGTGCTGAGATTCCTGCACCACTTTTTAGCCATCTTATGCACATCGTGCGGATGATGGCCGAGAAACGAACCATCGTGTTGGTGCCTGAAGATGAGGAGTACACTACACAGGCCGCTGCGGATTATCTCGGCGTATCGCGCCAGCATCTCGTTGATTTGCTGGAGGGCGGAGAAATACCTTTTCACAAGGTTGGCACGCACCGGCGCGTAAAATTCCGTGACCTTCTCGACTATGAAAAGCGACGTGATGCCGGACGGCGGCGGGCTCTGCGTGCTTTAGCGGACGCTGTGGACGACGCCGGCCTCTACAATGCCTCCTACACAGGCGATGAAAGCTGATTTCCGCGTCTGTCTTGATGCCTGTGTACTCGCGAACTTCGGCGTGGCAGACCTGCTGTTAAGGCTGGCTGAGCGTCCACGTCAGTATCTGCCCATCTGGTCAGCGGAAATTCTCAATGAGGTTCACAGAACGCAACGGGAGCAGCTCGACTGGCCTGAGCATCTGGCCGATTCATTTAGAGACGAACTTAGGGCACATTTTCCCGAAGCGCGCACGAGTGGATTCGAACACTTGATCGAACACCTGAAAAATGATCCGAAGGATCGGCACGTACTTGCGGCCGCTATACAGGCAAGAGCCGAACTGATTTTGACGTTCAATTTGAAAGACTTTCCCGAAGAGGCTCTTTCTCCCTGGGGTATTGATGCGCGTCATCCGCAAGAGTATCTGCTTACCCTTTACGAGATGGATCCTCTTCAGATAGTCAGCAGAATTAGTGCGATCGCCACCGAACGAGAGCGCGATCAGCAGGAGGTGTTAATCCAGCTCGGACAGTCAGTGCCTGCCTTTTCTACGCGCTTACTGAGTGATCTGAATCTGAGCTGAGCACCCGTTGGATTCAGCCAGTAAGCATGTTGCAAGCCAGCCTCAAGGACATAAGGCGCAAGCACCTCTACCCGACACCCTCACGGCGCCAGCCGCTCGATCGTCCAACCGTCGGCGGTCCGACGATAGCGAATACGGTCATGCAGGCGGCTCGGGCGGCCCTGCCAGAACTCAAAGAGATGTGGCACGACGCGATACCCGCCCCAGTGTGGCGGGCGCGGTACATCGCGGCCCTGAAACTGCTTCTCAACCTCCACGAGCCGGTCGCTCAACTGCTCCCTCGTTTCGATAACCTCGCTCTGCGGCGACACCCAGGCGCCGATCTGGCTTCCTCTCGGCCGTCTTTGAAAATAGGCCTCCGAGGCCGCTTCAGCGATTCGCTCCACCTCCCCCTCTATCCTCACCTGCCGCTCAAGTACATCCCAGAAAAACGTGAGCGCCGCTCTGGGATTTGCCTCCAACTGCGTGCCCTTCCCGCTGTTGTAGTTTGTGTAGAAGATCAGACCGTCGTCCTCAATGCCCTTCAACAGAACGACGCGAGCATGGGGCGCGCCATCAGCACCAGCCGTAGCCAGGACCATCGCGTTCGGCTCCACTACGTCGGCACTCCGGGCCTGCCCGAACCATACGCGGAACTGCTCCAACGGCTCATCCGCGACGGTATCCTCCGATAAATCGTCGCGCGTATACTCCCTTCGCAAATCGGCAATTTCCTTCGATGTCATGGACTGCATAGAGAATGGACTCTAAAACAAGCGTAACGAGCCACGTCGCGGGCCACCCGCACGTTCCGGACCCTTCTGATTCCCCGGTCCGGTTTACAGCAGCATTACATACGTGGTTGGAGCAATATAATCAAACCGTGATGCTGCGAAGTTCACAGAACAACGTTCTGCGCCCCCAGTATGAAGATGTGGTAAATCTATTGTGCGCTTCCCGTTTCCCACTCCCTCTTATGCCCGCAACAGAGCAGATAGAGCGCACCCCGAGCATCCGGCACATCCTTGCCTCGCTTCAGGAGCGCTGCCCTTTACCGCCGATCATCATGGGCGGTTTGTTTTTGTGCGTGTTATTGATGACGCTCGCCGTGCTTAAAGGACTGTCCCTTTAGGCGCTCAAAGCCAGATAGCCATTGGTAGTCCGGTGGCATCCCTCGGAAGCTCGGTATCCTCAGGAAGTCGCCTGGCGGTGCCGCGGTAGATCCTCGTTGCGGTCCAGGCCGCCGCGAAGGCATCCAGTATATCATTGGTCTGTATCTCACCGGACCGATGCATGGTTACGGCTCCCTGGACATTGCTGAAGCCGTGTTCGGCGAGTAACAACATCCGTTCTTGTTCTCCTTTGCTCGTGTGTTTGCTCGCCTCTACGGGTTGTCCACCGTTCATCTCACAGAAGCTGCACTCGGGATGCACTTCGTACACGTCCTGCACGGAATCCCGAGATCGCAATGCTTCATCCAGCGCGTGCATTTTCGGAATGAGGTTGTACGTCTGCTTGCTAAGCCCCACCCGGTCGGTACCGCTCGCTCGGTTTCTTTCAAGCGCTTCCTGGTAGCTTGGCGCCGACAACGCGCTGCGGCTCGGGGGTGAAAAAACACTGCTACTTTTCGGCCAGCCCAATAACGACCGTGCCGCGCGGTCACAGTCGCGGCCACCCTCTACAGCCTCCTCCGGGATACCGATTACCATATCCACAGCGATAATGCACGGCGCCTCCTCAAGGCTCAGCAACGAATCCGCATCCGGTACGCGCCGGCTGCGGGTTTCATCTGTACGGATATTACGTAGCACCACAAACCAACCGGCCCGGCACGCATCTGCGCCGGCCACCCAGTCCACGTGGTGAGATGTGCTATTCATCAATGTCTCCGGATGCTTGCGCTGGCGATACTACGACGCGTGCTTGATGCACACCTATTATCGGCAGATATACACACTCCATTAGATCGATTTATTGGTCGCTTTCGACCACACCTGTTATATTCCTCATGCTCTCGAACCTACCATATTCGCTCGCGACCATGAAGTCTGCTTTTTCCCGTACCGGCATCCTTTTCTGTACGTTGTTGATCTGTGCTCTGGGATGGACCTCTACTGCCCACGCACAGCAGACTGCGGACGTTACGGCTGTTGTAGCTGGAGCATTGTTTGACGGGCAGCACGAGACGCTCCAGGAGAACGTCGTCATTCTCATTCAGGATGGAATGATAACCGAGGTGGGGTCGAATGTGGAGATTCCAGCGGGCGCTGAGGAAATCGACCTCAGCGACTGGACCGTGCTGCCCGGCCTGATTGATCTCCACACCCACTTGACGAACAGTCCCGCCCAGATTTCCCGGCCGCCCGGCAGTGGTTTCTACCAGGATTACCCGGAGTCACCTGCACTTCGCGGCGTGCGCCATGCGCACACCACGCTAATGACTGGCTTCACGACGGTTCGCGACCTCGGGGCAAGCGGTTCGACGGCGCTTGCACTGCGTGATGCCATCAGCGATGGGATTGTTTCCGGGCCGCGGATGTTTACCGCCGTCAGCATGGGCACGACCGGCAGTCACTGCGACCCCACGACCGGAATCAAGCCCGGACACATGGATCGCGCGGAAGCCAGCCCGTACGTGTTCAATGGCCCGCAAGAAGCGAAGCAGATGGTTCGGCAGGCCGTGCGGGATGGCGCTGACCTAATCAAGGTATGCGCTACGGCGGGCGTGCTATCGCAGACCGAGGAAATCGGGCCCGCTCAGATGACCTCGGAGGAGCTTGAGGCCATCATCCAGACAGCCGAGATGTACGACCGGCGCGTAGCGGCCCATGCCCACGGACTGGAGGGCATCCGGAACGCGGTGCGTGCGGGCATCACGACGATAGACCACGGCAGCGAATTTGATGATGAGATCATCCAGGAGATGATCGACCGTGGTACGTGGCTGGTGCCGACCATGCTGGCCTATCAGGGAGCCCTCCAAATGGCTGAAGCCGGTAACCTGGCTCCCGGGCCAACACAAAAGATCAAGGAAATAATGCCGATCGTTGAGGAATCACATCGCCGGGCAATTGCTGCCGGCGTGAGGATTGCCTTTGGTACCGACGCAGGTGTATATGAGCACGGCGACAACATTGGCGAGTTCGAGCTGATGGTGGACGCCGGAATGACACCGGTAGAAGCGCTCATCGCGGCTACCGGTGATGCTGCCAGAGCGCTCGGGCGTGACGATGTGGGTGCAATCGCCGGAGGTCGCCTCGCCGATCTGATAGCCGTGCAGGGCAACCCGCTCGACGACGTTTCCGTCCTCCACGATATCGGCTTCATCATGAAGGATGGTGTGATCTACAAGAAGGATGGTGAGGAGATGCGGTAGGCACGATCTATTCGTTGGGTGGGCCTTGCGGCGGCCCGCCCTGCCCGCCACCACCGGGGCGGCGATCCAGGCCGGGCGGGGTGCCTCCGGGCGGCTGTCCGGGGATCTGCCCCTGGAAGAGCCGTTCAAGTACCATCGCGGCGGGTGTGCCCATTGCCATTTCGGACAGGGCTCCACGTGCAGCAGCTTCGGCCGGCATCTCCCCGCGACGCTCGGCTGCTTCGAGCGCTGCCGGTAGCTGACGCAGATCGCGGGCGGCGAACCCGGAATTCAACGCCTGCGTGAGGAGGCCGGCAGCAAGGTTCGGCTCCTGCGCACTGATGGCGAGATCGGGCAGCACCTGAAGCGCGGCACCCACCGCCGCAGGCGACGTCCGGCCCGGTCCCACCTCCTGCGGAATTCGCTCAAGGGCTGCATCAAGCGCCTCCGCCGGAGCCTCACGGTTGTAAGCCTGCGCCAGCCCTTCCATCACCACGGAACGAGCGCGGGCTTCGTCCTGTCGGGCGTTTACGCCGAGCATCTCACGCACATCAGACCGTTCGAGCCATGCACCTCCCCGCTCACCCGCGCGCTCGCTGGCATGCTGTAGCCGCCCGAGCACCTCGGCAATTCGATCGGGTGGCACCTGCTTAGCCAATCCCTCAAGCGCCCGCTGCACCACAGCCCGCGACGGTAGCTGCTGCTCGGCCAACAGCACGGCCGGTTCAATCAACCGCGCAGTCTCCGCCACATCGAGGCCGGCCGCGTTCGCCCGCGACTCCAGCGCCGACAGCAACTCCACATCCATACCCGCCTGCCTGCCGCGCTCCATCAAATCGTCTACTGACTGAGCAGATACCGCCGGCGTCAGCACGTACAGCATTATCAGCGTGATAAATAAGGTTCTTAGCATTCTCATCGATTCATCCTCCGACCCGGTAGGTACAGGGTCCTGTTCGTATGCTGAATGGGTTTGTGTGATACTTCTCTCGATTGGTATGATCATTCGACGATAAGCAGGCCGTTTTCGCCGTCAAATTCGTCGGTGATGGTGAGGGTGTGATCGGGAAGGGAGAGCCATTCCTCCTCGCCGCCCACCTGCACGCGAATCCGGTAGCGGTACGTGCCGGGCTCAAGGCGAAGCTCCGCGCTGAACGTGCGATCGCCCGCACGTCTCATGGGCATTCCGGGGAGATCCCAGTTGTTAAAATCTCCAACGAGATAGAGCTCCCCCTCACCCTCGTACGCGACATGAAAGCGCACAAGGTCTCCTTCCTGCGACCAAATCGGCGCGGGCTCCGCCGGCTCATACAGCGTACGTTGGAATGAAACACGCAGACCAGCGCCTACCCGCACATCGTGCTCGGCGATATCCGTAGTGGTTGACTGAAAGCGCGAAGCGCTCGTGCGCGCAAAAATGGCGATCCTCCGGTTGATGGGCCTTTCGGCGGAGAGCGAGGCCCGCCAGAGATAATCCTGCTGGCTGACTTCCACGGGTGCCACAACGGGACCTCCAGCTTCACCCAGCCCCTCGTACCCGTATTGCTCCACGCCAAGCGCGGCCCGAATCGATCCTCCCCCAGACAACCGGTACGTCAGGTCCACGCCGCCCCCGATCCCGCTAAAGCCATTTTCTTCGTCCGTTACCTCGGTGTGGCTGCCGTGCATGCGAAAGCCAAGCACCGTCCGCAAGCCGATCCACTGCTCCACTCCGGCTGCCCCTACGAATGACGTCGAGCGCGTGGTATTCTCCGCGGTGAGGGTGCTTTGTTGATGCGCAAGCCCGCCACGCACGTTAATCCTTGTACGCGGCGTGATCCTCCACTCAGCGAAAGGAAGGCCGAAAACGCTTTCCTGATCGACATCGGTTCGGAGGATCCGGCCGGCTCCGTCGATTCCCACCGAGAGGGACCGGTTGAGCGCGTGGGTGGCGCTGAGGCTAACTTGAATCGAGCTCCAGGAAGCCTGGCCATTGGGGAAGTCCATGAAACGCCCACCAGCGGCGAGCTGCACGGAGCTCTGCCGCCCACTCCATCCGGCCCACCCGGTACCACCCAAGGACGCAAAAGCCGACTCGAACGTGGGGTCCCAGAACGTGGCAACACCGTCCAGAAACGGGTTAGATATGTACCCACCCTCAACGCTCATGTCAAGACCTCCACGAACCTCCTGTGCCGACACCGGCGCAGCCGTAGCCACGAGTGCGATGATAATCAGGATGGTCGGTTGATGTAGATACATCAGATCAGAGGCACTACAGTGAAAGAATAGCGTTCGGCTCTCCGAATCCGTCATCACGTGCTTGGGGAGCAAAGGGGTCGCTCACCC
>SLED01000302.1 GCA_007124945.1 Salinibacteraceae bacterium
AGTTTGTCTCCAGCGTTGAAGCGTTCCATGATGGCAAAGTTACAGCTGTTGCCGTTAACGAGGACGATGGCGTGGTCTTGAGCGAGTGGTTCATGGATGTAACGCTCAAGGATACCGGCCGAATCGAGATAGAGCAGGTTTCTGTTCAGCGCTGGGAAGATGGTAAAATCACGCATGAGCGTTTCTACCACGCGTAGCGACCAGATGACATTGCGTTAGTTCGGGCTCATCTGTTTGCAGCCCACGCGCCCGTACGCTTTCGGTTCTTAACGAAAGCATACGGGCTTTTTTATCTTTCCTCCATCTTCTCAAGAACGTTTCCGGTGCAGCGGCATATACGGGCAGTGGTTTGCGTTTTTTAGCGCAAGTCTCTTGCATAACCTACGGTGCACCCTATATGGATCTTCAGACGCTGCTTCACACAGCAGTGCAGACGGCGGAAGCCTACGGAGTCGATCCTCTTACATTCGGCATTATTTACGTAGTAGCGATTCCGCTCTTTCTGGCATCCGTGGCCTGGCTCGTTCGCTCGGCCCGTGGAGGACGCCCGCTGGCCATGCCTGCCGCATGCGCCTCCTTTTCGTTCTTCTCCTCCTACCTCTACATCCTCATGATGGGTGAAAATATGCCCGTATGGGTATACGTCCTCATCGGGGTGATGGTGGTGTATGGTATTGGTGCCACCTTTCTGAAGGTGCGCTGGCAACTCCGAAAGCATCGCGATAAGCCGGAAGCAGCCTCCAATGAGCCGGCGTGTAGTGCTCCCTGATCCCGGGCTGTCTGTGCCTATCGTCCGGTGCATCCCCTTAAAAGGGATTCCTCTTCCGCGCTGTAACGCTCTGCATCGCCACTCCACTCAGGTGGCAGATTTAACCTGTGGCACTTTTCTACCTGAGAGGATGCTGAGCGATGGAATCATTTGTTGAGTGGTTTATGGGCCTGGGGATGCAGTACGGTGTCAATCCCCTTGTATTTGGAGCGATTTACGTAGGAGCGATCCCCTTCTTCACGCTGTCGGTGGCATGGCTTGTTCGTAACGCCCGCCGCGGAGAGGGAATCGTGTTGCCTGTGTTATCGGCCTCCTTTTTCTTTGTGTCGGCATATCTGTATTTGATGATTGTTGGTGAGAACATTCCGTGGTGGGTGTACGGCGTTCTCGCTGGAATGGTAGGCTACGGCGGCTGGGCTGCTTTTCGGGATATCAGGCAGAAGTTGGCTGCAGCACAATCAACCGAATCCACCGCTTGTCCAACGTGTTGATGTGAGCAGGTCCAGGGATCCCCACAACAGAAGATTTGCTACCGGTATGCCCTATGATTACGACGTGATCGTTATTGGTGGAGGCGCGGCCGGCCTCACCTCCGCCGGGATTGCCACGAATCTGGGTGCCAAGACGCTCATGGTGGAGAAGGATCGCCTGGGCGGCGATTGCACGTGGACTGGCTGCGTGCCCAGCAAGGCGCTACTTAAAAGCGCTGACGTAGCGCACACGATTCGCACCGCCGACTCCTATGGCATCCATGTCCACGAAGCGGAAATCGACTTTGCGCGCGTGATGGAGCGGGTTCGCAACCTGCGCCAGGAAATATACGAGGACGCCGACGCGCCGGAGATTTTCGAAGAGATGGACATCGAGGTGCGTTTTGGTGAGGCCTCCTTTGCCGACCCTCACACGCTACTCATTGACGATCGGTATGTGAGCGGTCGCTTCATCATCGTCTGTACCGGGAGCCGCCCGTTTGTGCCACCTATTCCCGGGCTGGATGAGGTCTCCTACCTCACGAGTCACTCACTCTTTGAACTTATCGAGCAGCCCGATCGCCTGGCTATTATCGGGGGCGGGCCCATAGGTACGGAGATGGCCCAGGCCTTTCAGCGGCTCGGTACGCGGGTGACGATGGTGGAGATGCACGACCGGATCATGCCAAACGACGATCCGGAGCTGGCAACAATGCTACAGGCGACACTGGAATCGGAGGGTGTCCGCCTCCGACTGGGAGCGCAGGTGTCCGGCGTCGTTCAGGAAAATGGGTCGCTGCGTCTTATGCTCAAGGGTGAGGAGGAGAGCGTGGAGGCCAGTAGCCTGCTACTTGCAACCGGACGCCGGCCCAACACGGAGGGCCTTGGCCTGGAATCCGCAGGTGTTGAGTATACCGAACAGGGCCTGGCCGTAGACTCAAGCTGCCGTACAAACGTCTCCCACATTTTTGGGGTGGGCGATGTGACGGGGCGTTACCACTTTACACATATGAGCGAGCACATGGCCAAGGTAGCCCTCACGAATGCGCTACTCAAGGTGCCATCCTCTATTGATGCTGACCATGTGCCGTGGGTTACGTATACGGACCCCGAGCTGGCTCATGTGGGCGCCCGAGAAGAGGATTTGGACGAGGCCGGCACCTCATACAAAACGTACCGCTTCCCGTATAGCCGGGTGGACCGCGCCATCACGGACGGGGCTACAACCGGGCTCATCAAGGTTCATGCTCGACCGCTGAACGGAAAAATTCTTGGTGCCAGCGTCCTCGGAGCGCGTGCCGGCGAGCTTATCAGCCAGTACGCACTCGCTATGCGAAACGGCGTAACCCTGCGCTCATTTTCCGATACCATCTTCCCATATCCCTCCTACGGACAGGCCGCCCGCCGCGCTGCCGACCAGTGGTACGCGCAGAAGCAATCACCCCTCTTCACCCGCTTTCTGAAGAAGGTGTTCGGCTACCGTGGACCCGTCATCGAACCAGAGCCGGGGCGGATTGTGTAGACACGGCCCCTACCGGCAGGTGCCATCATGTCCCATTTTCGTCAAGGCGCCGATAGAGGGTGCGCCGGCCGATACCAAGAATATCGGCTGCTCGCTTTTTATTGCCCTCCACCGCCTCAAGGACGTGTTCAATGTAGCGCTGCTCTATTGCCTGAAGCGGAAGCAAACGTTCGGGATCGGATGGCAGGGGGATTGCGCTACCCCCAGTGCTGTTTACAGTGTCCGGCACCCGTTCGGCCTCACGCTGGATGCGATCGGGGAGATCCAGCGGCTTTACGCTATCCCCCTCACTAAAGGCTACACTTCGCTCCATAGCGTTCTGAAGCTCGCGGACGTTTCCCGGGAAGGGGTAGCGTTTCAAAAGCTGCAGCGTTTCTGGCGCCAGCGTCAGGTTTGGGCGACCCATCTCATGGCGATAGTGCTGAAGGAAGTAGGACGCGAGCAGCTCAATATCGTCTGCGCGATCCCGAAGGGCGGGTACCGGAATGCGGAAGGTCTCCAGCCGGTAAAACAGATCCTCGCGAAAATTCTCCGCCTCAACCTCCTTGCGCAGGGTCCGGTTTGTGGATGCTACAATCCGGACGTCCACCTCTACGGGCCGGTTGCTTCCAACGGGGCGTACCGTACCTTCTTGCAGAACGCGCAAGAGCTTGGCCTGCAGCGCCACCGGCATCTCCCCGATCTCATCCAGCAGCAGGGTACCGCCGCTCGCTTCAACGAAGAGTCCGTCTCGCGCTTTCTGCGCTCCGGTAAAGGCCCCCTTGGCGTGGCCGAAAAATTCGCTTTCCAGCAGCTCTGCCGGTACTCCGGCGCAGTTGACGGCCAGAAACGGCCCCTCTGCCCGGCGACTCTCCGCATGGATAGCTCTGGCTACCAGTTCTTTTCCCGTGCCGCTCTCGCCTTCTACCAAGACGGGGCCACTTGCACGCGCCACCTGCTTTATCGTGCTGAAGAGCTGCCGCATGGGCTCCGATCGCCCGACCATCCCGTGAAAGGCGTCGTCCTGCACCACGTCATCAAGCTGCTGCACGCCTCGGCGCAGCCGTTGCATTTCCATGGTGCGCTCTACAGAGAGGCGCAGGTGCTCCAGGTTGAGCGGCTTCGTGATAAAATCATCCGCGCCAGCCTTCAGCGCATCAACCGCCTGCGGTATGCTGCCAAACGCAGTGATGACGATGAAAGCGGGAGGGTCGCCGCCACGCTGAACGGATTTGAGTAGTGACATTCCATCGGCGCCGGGAAGGCGGATGTCACTCACGATCAGCGCCGGCCTGCTCCCGCTCATGAGATCCTGAGCTTCCTCTACGGTAGCTGCCGTCTTTACCTCAAACCCGGCCTCCAGAAGCTCCTCTTCGAGGAGTGCCCGTAGCCCCGCGTCGTCCTCTACAACAAGAATCCAATCGTCAGCCATTATACGGGCAAAAAGTAGCGTGGGATGGGGTGTAGAAGAGATGCTCTACGACGAGCGCTGGACGGAAGGGGCACCTTTCTCAGCCACCCTATGCGCATCGATGGAGGCATCAGTTGGTACTTGTGGAGCGCCGTTGCCGCCATGATCTCGCTTCGTGGATAGCATCAGCGTCACCTCGGCACCCCCTAATTTGCTTTTGCCAAACTCCAGCGTCCCACCGTGTTGTTCCACCACACCATGTACCACGGCCAGTCCCAGGCCGGTGCCGTCACCCGTATCCTTGGTGGTGAAGAAGGGTTCAAGCACGCGATCTTCAATGCTGCTATCGATGCCCGGACCATCATCTGAGACCTGGAAAGAAATGGTGTTTTCTGATTGAGTGAAGCTCAGCGTCACCGTGCCGCCGGGGGTTGCTTCAATAGCGTTGCGCAGGAGATTGGTCAGCGCGCGCTCCATCAAAGCGGGATCGACCACGCACTCCACGTCAGGCACCGGGTCCTCCACATGCAGCGTCACGTTATGCCGGTTTGCCTCTTGCTGTACCACGCCCGCAGCCATATGAAGCAGCTGCGATGCGCCAATGCGGCGCTCCTGCAACGTATGGCGCCGGCCAAAGTCCATCAGCTGCCGTACGATGGTCTCCATGCGCCGAACTTGCTGGCGCACATCTTCAAATCCCTCTCGCACGTCCTTCGGGAGGTCGTCCTGCCGCAGCATACGCTGCGCTTTTCCATCGATCACACTCATAGGCGTGCCCAGCTCATGAGCCACCCCTCCGGAGAGCTGACCGATGGCCGCCAGCTTTTCGGTATGCTTCAACTGCTGTTCAAGTGCAAGTTGGGCAACCCGGCGCTCTTCCACCTCTTCTTTGGCACGGGTCAGGCTATCAAGCATTGTATTTAGGGCATCCCCGAGTTGAGCGATCTCCGTAGGCCCGCCCGTCGGAGCGCGGTGCGATCGATCGCCCGACTCCACCCGGGCCATGCTATTAGCCAGCCTGTTGAGGTGTCGGCCGATAGCGCCATGGTGGCCGAAAAGTACCAGGCCCGTCATCAACAGAATAGCAAGGGCGAGCAGTCCGCCACCCTGCCAGCGCATCCGCGCGATGGAGGCTTCCATCTCACCGGCATGCCGCGTTACATGTAAGAGGCCCAGGCTGCGTCCTCCCGAACTTGTGAGCGGCACAAAATATGAGTACACGGGCTGCCCACTGATCTCTTCATACTCTCCTGTTCGACCCCGCTCGCCCGCAAGGTCGGTTACGCGCCCGCTATCCATGAACAGCTCCTGCTGCCCGATAGCCGCCACGGTATTGCCATCCGCGTCGTACACGTTGGCGCTGTACACTCTTCGGATACTAAATGCTGATTCCAGCGCTTCCTCCACCGTGCCCCTCCGATCACGATCAAGAGCGCGGCTCAACGGCTGCTGCAGGGTGCGGGCGACAAGCTCAACGTCATCCTCCATGCGCTGCTCGGCCTGGTTCTCCACTACCTGCAATACTGCGTACGCTGCGACGATGAGCAGCACGCTCAGGGGGAGAACCACGCATAGTACAAGAGAAAACCGCAGACTGGTATTTCCCGCAATTCTTTCAGTCATGATGCACGTGAATCTGTGAGAAAAAAAAGCACATGTGCCAATCTCCTACACTCTCACTCGGTGTTTTGATCGCACCCTGGCATGAGGTTTGTGAAGCAATCGTGATTCCAACCTGAAAAATACGGCCCTGCACCGTCTCAGCACAGATTGGATCACCAATCCGATAAGGGAAACGCATTTCTGGCACGACCTCTGTAGCTGTACAGGGTGAGCAAGTGAGAGCCGCGCTCCGACGTGCGGTTCCTCTCGTACCCTACTTACAATAACGACGCACACAATTTATGCGGTTTCTCTCGAAAGGATTGAGCATTTTCGTTGTTCTCGCCCTCTTTGCCATTCCCGCTACAGCGCAGGATATGCAACCTGAACCTGTGGATGTGGATCTTTCCGATGAGGAGATGGAGGCTGTTGCGCATGCCTACGTTGATCTACAGCAGCTGGAAGCGCAGTACCGCGAGGAGTTTGCCGATCTGCAAGATCCGGAAGAAGCTCAGCAGGTACAGCAGCAGTTTCAGCAGGAAGTAGAAGATACGGTAACGGAGCGCGGCATCACGCTTGAACTCTATGACCAGGCCATTCAGGCTACACAAACGGATGCAGAACTCCGCGATGAACTCCTGGCACTGATTGAAGAAGTGCAGGAAGAGCGCGGAATTGAGATGGACATGCAAGGAGGAGGCGGACAGTAACACCCTCCTAAAAGAGGATTTCTCCTCTTCTGCCATGCAGCGCCCTGTACCCTCGAGGTGCAGGGCGCTTTTTTGTTTGCACTACGGCGGAAAGTGAACGCATGCACAAGACGACCATACATACTGGCTTTCAGAACTGACTGCCGATCCTTCTTGCCATATCAAATTTTCTTTGACGAGTCGCTTCAGCTCTGTAAAGTAGAGCTGAAGGGTAGCGTAGACGCCAGTGAGATTGTTGAGGCAGTCCGCACCTTTGCACGTGATGACCGGTGGCAACAAGGCACCAACACACTGTGGGACGGCACCAGAATCTCGGAGCTTATCATTGACTGGGATGAAGCGCAGGAGGTTGTAACAGTGCTGAAGGAGCTACAACCCAGGCTCGGTCCCGGGAAAGCCGCTATCGTAACCTACCGGGAGGTGGATCTGTCCATGGCGCAGTACTTCCGGCATTACATTTCAACGGAGCAACGAGAATTGAAGAGCTTTCAGTCCATGGCAAAAGCCCGCGCGTGGCTTGAAGAGTAACCGCCCGCCGAATTCGCCCTCGCATAACCGGGACCAGACATCAGAGACTTGCAGTATTGTTGCAATCATACCGTACTATTGAGGGGCAAGCACATTTCCCGGCTGAACAATTTATCCGCTGGGGTGTGAGCGGACGGCTACGTGGTTTCGCTGCTCCGGCGGCGACGCGCACACGGCCTCCATCGTAGACTAATCGCTGGTTACAGCATCGCAACCTCCAGAACTTGATCTTTTGGCGTGGATCATAAAACAGAGTTACAACGAGACCTTGGTTTAACGTCCGTTGTCGCCATTGCCATGGGTGCAATGATCGGCAGCGGCATCTTTATTTTACCGGGCCTGGCAATGGCGGAGGCCGGGCCGGCCGTCATTCTGGCGTTTGTCTTTGCGGCCGTGCTGGTCGTACCCGCAGCCATCAGCATCGCCGAACTGGGCACGGCTATTCCTGAGGCGGGTGGAGACTACGTTTTCATTAAACAGGGCATGGGGCCGGCGGCTGGCACCATCGCAGGACTGGGCACCTGGCTCATGCTCATGTTCAAAGGGGCGCTGGCGCTTGTTGGTGGGATGTTCTACCTGGAGGTGCTCATTGCGCTTCCAAACGTGGAAACAGTAGCCGTTATCATCGGCACTATCCTCATCGTGGTGAACATCGTGGGGGTGAAGCAAACCGGTGGGCTGCAGACCATCATGGTTGTGGTGATGGTCTTGATTCTCTCCGCCTTTGTTGCGTTCAGCCTGACAAATATCGAAGGTGGGCAGTACTTTCCGTTTTTCAGTGGAGGTACAGACGGACTGCTGACCGCCACGGCGATGGTGCTGGTGTCCTATGCCGGGGTTACGAAAGTGGTAGCGGTAGCAGAGGAGATCGACAATCCCGGGCGGAATCTGCCCATGGGGCTGCTGCTTTCGATGGGCTTCACGACGCTCCTCTACGCCCTCATCGTTTTCATTCTGGTGGGTATAATTGAGGGTGAGGCGCTGGCAGGCTCGAACATCCCCATGGTGGACGCCGTCGATCCCTTTTTTGGCTTTATCGCGGTCGCGCTGATTGTTGTCGCAGCGATGCTTGCTCTTATTAGCACCGCCAACGCTGGCATCCTTACCGCCTCCCGCTATCCGTTTGCCCTGAGCCGTGACAACCTGCTTCCGGACTTCTTCGGGCATGTGAGCAACAGGCTCCACACCCCCGTCACGGCTATCGCCATAACCGGTGGCGCGATGCTCGCTATTGTAGTATTTCTACCGGTGGAGGATATAGCCAAGACTGCAGGATCCTTTCAGATTATCGTCTACATTCTTGTGAATGCGGTGCTTATTGTATTCCGCGTTCAGGATCCTGAGTGGTACAACCCAGATTATCGTGCTCCCCTCTATCCCTGGATTCAGATTTTTGGAATCGTCTCAGGTATCGGGATCCTGTCCGTTATGGACTGGCTGCCGCTTATCGGCGGTGTTGCCATGATCGTGCTCGGATCGGCCTGGTACCTGGCGTATGGCAAGCGGCACGTGGATGATGAAGGAATGGTTCGCAAAGCGATTGCCAAGAAGATGGACCTGGAGCCAGTGCTGACGGGCACGTACCGCGTGGTGGTTCCGATTTCGAAGGAGAAGGGAATGCGCGATGTTATCCGGCTGGCTGCTGCCAGCGCGAAGCCCCACGACGACCCCACCCTCATCCTGGTTAACGTCGTAGCGGTACCTGATCAAACGGCCCTGTCACAGGAAATGGAGGTTGAGCCTCATCGCATGGCGAAACAGTACGATCTTCTGGATAAGGCTGAGGCTATTGCCAGGGAGTTTGACGTACCCTACCGCGCTCGTGCTATACTGGGTCGCGATGTAAGCCGGGCGTTGCTTAATGTTGTTCAGGAAGAAGCAGCAGACGAGATCGTCCTGGGCTGGAAGGGTAAGAGAAAACGCCGCGAGGCTATCCTTGGCAGCGTCATCGACCCGGTGGCTAAAAAGGCCTCCTGCGAAGTTACCCTGGTGAAGTGCCGCCATTCCTCATTTGGCGATATGGTTGTACTCGTCGGTACCGGTCCTCACACACGCGTGGCCACAGAGCGCGCAAAAGAGTTTATGAAAAGCGAGCCCGGCGCCACCCTGACGCTCGTCAATGTACAACCCGAAGACAAAGACAGCCTGCCTGAACCCCCTGCGGAGCGTGGAGAACGCATCATAAGAAACGCCGCGGCAGCAGCTGGCCTTGCGTCGGATGAGTACACGTCACGAGTACTTACCGCTGATGACGTAGAAGAGAAGCTCATGGAAATTGCCGACGAGTTTCAGACCGTCGTGATAGGTTCAACTCGATCTGGAGCGCTGGAGCAAGCGCTCTTCGGCGCGATACCCGAGCGTATTGGCGAGCGCGCAGACTCCACCGTTGTTATCGTACGCGGAAAAGAATCGGTAGCCCGATCGATGCGTGATATCCTGTGGCGCTTTAAACGAAAGGTTGGAGCGTAACCAAGTAGTTTAACGATGATTTAAGCTTGCATGCCTGCGATGTCCTCTGTATTGTTGCAAGCAAAGTGATCCGCATCTACGCTTTAACGCAGGCTGTAGCACTCGATTCTGCGCAGCCTGTCCATTCCTTCTCGCCTGAGCATGACGCCCCTTG